>NZ_WQNP01000015.1:0-53838 GCF_018783905.1 Ruminococcus sp. MCC718 | reverse complement strand
CATAATAATACCTCCATAGGTATATTTAAACACATTTAACCATATTAAGCAATATATTTAGTTACTTATAAATTCCTCCTGAAGTATTGAAATGGCTTTCTGCAACTGATTATCCTCTTCTTCCGTGACCGTCACTTTATTTTTCAGACTTTCATCAAGCTCAACGGTCACATCCGGCTCAATGCCTTTTTTGTGGATATCCGTGCCGTTTGGCGTGAAATACTTGGAAACCGTCAGTTTGACTGCCGTTCCGTCCTCCATTCCGACAATCCGCTGCACAATCCCTTTTCCATACGTTTTCGTACCGACTAAAGTACCAATCCCATAGTCCTTGATTGCTCCGCTGAAGATTTCTGCCGCACTGGCACTGTACCCGTTGACCAGCACTGCCAGCGGCTTTTTGAACTCATTGTTTCCGTCGCAGGTATATTCTGTTCTCTGCCCGTATTTATCTTCGGTATAAACGATCAGTCCTTTCGGAAGCATCTGTTTTAACATCTCGCAGCAGGTATCCAGCACACCGCCAAGGTTGTTTCGCAGGTCTATGATCAGCTTTTCCATACCCTGTTCTTCTAATTTCGCCAGAGCATTCTTGAACTGCTCCGCCGTCACCTTGTCAAACTCACTGACTGCG
The DNA here is from genome assembly GCF_018783905.1 of Ruminococcus sp. MCC718. Classification (NCBI taxonomy): domain Bacteria; kingdom Bacillati; phylum Bacillota; class Clostridia; order Eubacteriales; family Oscillospiraceae; genus Ruminococcus; species Ruminococcus sp. MCC718. The sequence continues at coordinate 53,204 of NZ_WQNP01000015.1, read as the reverse complement.
ATATAACCGATCTCATCATCCAGCATTTTGTAGGCCACCGTCGGGACGGCAACATCTGAGCGTTCCACATCGAACTCCAGATAATCCTTTTCACCCTCTCTGGCGATTGTCAGATGGACGGTGTCTCCTTTTGCTGTCTTGATCAGGCTGACCACATCGGTCAGATCTTTCCCGGTCACTTCGATGTCATTGACCGAATAGAGAATGTCTCCCGGAAGCAGCCCTGCCTTTTCTGCCGGTGTCCCCTCAAAACAGGTCACGACCTGGATTGCCCCCGTCTGTGTATCCTGTGAAAGCTTTGCACCGATCCCCTTGTACTCTCCGGATGTGGATTCATTCAGTTTTTCGAGTTCATCCTGTGTATAATATGCAGCATAAGGATCTCCAAGTCCGCTGATCATGCCCTTATAAATGCCGGCTTCGACCGTATCGTTATCCGTACTGTCAAGATAGAGCTGATTGATGATCTCTTCCATCTTCTTGATCTTTGTATCTACCTTTTTCTGATCCAGACTGAGCTGTGTGCCTGCACTGTCTGTGCTCTCCTGCGTTGCCCCTGCTTCTTTCTGATCTGCTCCTGTGATCCAGCCGCCCTGCTGAAGCACCCCGCTTCCGGCCAGAACGACCACAGCCGAAGTCAGGATTCCACAGAAAAAACCTTTTCCGAACTTCTTGTCCTTTGCCATATCTTTGCTCCTTATATCTTCCCCGGTACAGAAACGCATCTTTTCTGTAACCCAAGAAAAGACCGGCTTTGCACGCGGCTTCTCCGGTCTTCTTCTGTTTGTTGCTATTTTATGTGTCCATGCTGCGGTTTATGACGGAGGCGGTATTAATAATCCAGCGTCTCCATGTACTTCATATATTTGACTACCATCAGTGCGATCTTGAATGTGATTGCATCTTCAAATACACGCAGATCCAGTCCGGTACTCTTCTGCAGCTTATCCAGGCGGTATACCAGTGTATTCCTGTGGATATACAGCTGTCTGGATGTCTCTGAAACGTTCAGGCTGTTTTCAAAGAATTTGTTGATCGTAACCAGCGTCTCTTCATCGAAATCATCCGGTGATTTGTTCTCGAAAATCTCTTTGATAAACATCTTGCAGAGCGGGATCGGAAGCTGGTAAATCAGACGGCCGATGCCAAGAGAACTGTATGCGATGATATTTTTCTCCTCGAAAAAGATCCTTCCGACATCCATTGCCATACGTGCTTCTTTATAAGATCTGGAAACTTCTTTGATCTCTTCTACGATCGTTCCATATGCAATATGCGATACTTCCTGCTTTTCTGCCGGCAGAACATTTAAAATCTGCTTTGCCGTTTTCTCCATTTCCTGATAACCTTCTTCGGAAGCCAGCTCTTTGACAACGATAATGCTCTTTTCATCAACTGCTGTAATAAAATCACCTGTCTTGGTTCCAAGCAGTGAACGGATACATTCCATGGAAGCATTATCCTTCTCCTGAGCCGTATCAACCAGAAATACCACTCTTCTCGCATTTGCTGCAATGTGAAGCTTCTTCGCACGGTTATAAATATCTACCAGAAGCAGGTTGTCCAGAAGCAGATTCTTGATAAAGTTATCTTTGTCAAATCGCTCTTTGTATGCAACCAGCAGATTCTGGATCTGGAATGCAGCCATCTTGCCGATCATATAAACATCATCGCTGCTTCCTTTTGCTACCAGCACATATTCTACCTGAAGCTCATCGTATATTTTGAAAAACTGGTGTCCCTGTACCACCTGGCTGTCTGCCGGTGAATCTACAAACGGAACGACTGAGGAACGATATTCTTCTGACTCCGGAAACGTTGCAGCCAGCACATTGCCTTCCAGATCGATCACGCAAAAATCAATCCTCGATATTTCTTTTAATCCTTCTATGGTTGACTGTAATATCTGGTTTGATATCATGTCTTTCTCTCCCTTCCATACATTTTCATACCAGACCAACTACGCTTATTAATCTGACTTGACTATTATTGTAATATAAATCACCAAAAAAGAAAAGAGAAAATTATGTTTTTTTATGCTTTTCGCATATTTTTCGCATAAAAAGAGGCTGCCGCATCGCTGCAGCAGCCCTTTTTCGGGTAAAAATCCTTCGATTTTATCGACTTTTTATTTCACTTTTACCTTTTTTGCAGTGGACATTGCACTTGCATTTCCTTTTTTGACCGTCACGATCTTGTAGTAGTAATTACCTTTCTTCCTGATCTTCTTATCCTGATAAGAAACGGTCTTATTGTTGTTGATCTTCTTGATCCGTTTATAACCGGAGTTTTTCTTCGTAGAACGATAGATCACATAACCGGTTGCTTTTTTATTTCTCTTCCAGCTCAGTTTTACACTCTTGCCTGAAGCAGCTGCTTTCTTGATTTTTACATTTGCTGTAAACTTCACAGTCTTAGCTGCACCGTTGTCACTTGCTTTTACGTTTGCATCCTTAGATACTGCTACTGCACGGTAAGATGCACGCTTGATGCCTTTCAAAGAAGCGGCTTTTTTATCTTTAAATACCAGCTTGCCGGATGCAGTGCTTCCTGCCAGAACCGTCTTGCCGTTTACGGTGCGGTAAATATCATAATGATCTGCACCTTCCACTGCATTCACGATCACTTTTACAACCACACCTGCTTTTGCTGCACTTGCTTTCACAGACTTGATCGTCGGTGCTGCCAGTTTCTTCTCTGCCGGTGTCGGAGTCGGATTTGGTTCTGTATCCGGTGTCTCTGCTGTTTTCAGAGCTGCCTGTGCCTTTTCAAGAGCTGCTGTCAGATCTTTCAGAGCAGCTGCCGTAAGATCAGCACCTGCTTCTTTTGCTGCCTTGTATGCTTTTTCAAATGCATCCCAGGATTCTTTGGTGTACTGTCCCTGACCTGCTGCATAAACAGCATCTGCCTTTGTAACCGCATCACTCAGAGCTTTCTGTGCTTCTTCTTTGTCTTTGTCAACCGTATCTTTTTTCTGCAGAGCATCGATTGCATCCTGTACTGCTTTCTTTGCTGCTGCTACTTCTGTTTCGCTTGCATTTTCTTTTGCAAGTACGGCTTCTGCATTTGTGATCGCTGTTTCCAGTGCTTTTACAGAATCCTCGGTATACAGCGTTTTGTCGATTGCTTTCGCATTGTTTACGGTATTGCCAAGTTCTGTTCTGGAAGCTTCCGTTGCTTTGTCAGATGTTACGGTAACCGTTATCTCTTTTTCTGCTGTTTTTCCGTTCAGTTCTGCAACTACTTTTACTTTTGCTGTTCCTGCTGCACTTACTGTCAGTACATCACCTTCCAGAGCTGCCTTTGTTGTGCCGGCATCTACCAGTGTATAAGTGTAAGTGATGTTCTTTTCATGTGCTGCACAGTCTGCTGCGGTTGCTTTTGCAGCCAGTTTCAGTGTTTTGCTTGTATCTGCTGCTGCCATCTGGATGGTCTGGTTATCAAATACAAGATCTGTGATCTCACAGGTACATGGTACTTCCTCTGTCTTAAAGCTGTAGGAAACGGTCATGGATCTGTAATCAGCTGCAACATTTACTTCCGGTTTCACACTTGTACCGTCAGAGAGTTTGATGCTCTGCGGTTTGCTGCTGTCTGCGAAACGATAATCGCCAACTGCTGTCAGGACTGTTTTTACTTCATAGTTTGCATTTGCCTCAAATGCTGCACCTGCTTCTACTTCTTTGCCGTCCTTATACCAGGTTGTGCTGGTTGTATACGGTGTCAGTGCAATGTTTACAGACGGTGTTGCCTGATCCAGTGCATGAGCTGTCACTGCATAAGATTTCTGCAGATTATCAGAGTAATCTTTTCCGCTGTAGATGCGGATGTCAGAAAGCAGTCCGGTATATGGAGGTGTTGTTGAGGAACCAAGATCTTTGCTGATGTTATAACCAGTTGTAAAGGTACTTGTGTTGTAAGATTTCAGGGTTACATCGTAATTGTCGCTTGCGTTTGCTCTTCCGGATGTCGGTGTTCCGGCTTTGCCGTCTACATAGATCTGCATCTTTGTACCGGTAAATACTGCCAGAATATCATGCCATTTATTCCAGAAACTGGAATCGATCGCACAGCTGCTCTCAACCCAGGAACCTTTTGCGTCGCATGCATAAACAAGTACGCCGCTGCTCTTGAGCTGAACACCATACTGCTCATCCATCTTGCCAAGCATTTGATATGTACCGCTTCCTGTGATCTCATCTGATTTCATACGGAAACGGATAAACATTGCTTTGTCTTCTCCGGAAACATCAAATTTTCCGTTGTTTGTTCCATCATTCTCTGCCGTTACGTATCCGGAATATCCCCATCCATCACTGTAGGATACCTGAACGTTATCATTCAGCGTCAGTGTTGCCGGATCTGCAGCCTGGTCTGCAACTGCCTCAAAATGTTTGCCTTCTTTTGATGAAGATACGACTGCATCTGCGGATGTCTCACCTGCTGCCGGTGCAGTCACAGTGATTTCCGGTGCTTCGAGCACATTTTCTTCTTTCGGTGCCTCCACAAATTTTGCAAGAACATTCAGCTCTGCTGCATTGATGAACATATTCGGTTCTGCACCTTCACTGTGAATTGCTTCAAATTTAACATTGGTTACGCCTGCAACCGGCTCGAACTCAACGCTCTTCTCAGTCGGGATGGTTTCTCCTTCATAAGACCATGTTACATTTGCTACTTTTGTATAAGTTTCTCCGTTATCAGTGGATACATAAACGTTTGCTTCTGTTACGGCACCGTTTTTGATAACACCATTTTTGTCTCTTTCCGGTCTTGGGAGATAAGTCAGTGCTTTTACTGCATATGCCTTATCCAGAGTGATCGTATAATTGTTGTTGCCGGTCAGTGTTCCGTTGGAATACTGTGCCTTCGGTTTGCTGTTGTCATTCCAGTTTGTATGCCAGTATGTGCTGCTGTCACCGTCAAGTGCTGCTGCTATGATACCGTTTCCGGCTCCTTCGCCTGTCAACTCTTCACTGTCTGCGGCACCTGTCATATTTGCCGGAAGCAATTTTTTATAACCGTCATCTGCCGGCTGATTCTCTCTTTTTACAAGCTCTGCAATGGCATCATCCAGTGCTTTGACTGCTGCTGCTTTTTCTTCAACGGTTGCATTTTCTTTTGCTGCTACTGCTTCTGCTGCTTTGATCGCTGCTTTCAGAACTGCATAAGATTCTGCGGTATACTGATCTTCATCCAGTTCTTTTGCTGCACTGATTGCATCTGTCAGTGCACTTTCTGCTGTAGAATCAGATTCTTTTGTATACATTTCATAGATTGCCGGAGCTGCTCCTGTGCCATCCCATGTGATCTTCACTTCGTTGATACCATTGTAGAATACCAGATTCTTGAAGACATTCAGCGATTTGGACAGAGTACCGACTTCTACCCATTTACCTGCATTGGTATGGATAGAAACTTTTGCATTGGAAATCTCCTCTCCATCCTGAATGACGTAAAGGCTGTCTTTTACACCTGCATCCAGACGGTAAGTCAGAGTTCCTGCACCTTCGCCTGCCCTGAACATGGTTGTTAAAGAATTATCGATTGCCTGTTTTGCATCAAATCCTTCCACGCCTGCCGGTTCTGCAAAGATGGTCTTGTCTGCATCGGTGTTGGTCAGGCTTACGGAATTGATATCAAAGGTTACATCTGCTTCCCCTTTGTTGATGAAGCGGATGTATTTTGCATCCATGCCTTTTTCGGTATCAACCGGATACCAGTTGAATCCATTATAGCTGTACTCAAAGGTTACCTTATCTTTGTTTGTGTAATCTGCTGCAATCGTGCTGATCTCACGTACATTTCCGAAATCAATACCAATGTACTCACCATTTTTCAGGATAACATCTTTGACTTCCGGAATTGCAGCCTCATTTTTATTGATCGTTACAATTGTCTCTTTGTAAGTTTCTGTGTTGGTGTATGCATACTCATCTGCCGGGAAAGTCTCTGCCTGGAATTCACGGATTGCATACCATTTGCTTGTTGCAGCCGGTGTACGCAGACGGATGTAGCGAGCTTTCAGGGACTGGTTTGTCAGATCCACGTTGATCTCGTTTGTTCCGTAAGTACCATCAACCTGTGTCCAGTTTTCATTATCCATGGAATACTCCAGGATACCCTGCGAGAAAATATCTCCATCTGTCTGAGTTCTTCCCTGCAGGATGCGGACTTTGCCAAGTTTATAAGCTGCTCCGAGATCCAGCCCAATGTATCCATTTGCAGTAACACTTGCATTAAACCATGCAAAGGTACTGTCATTTCCATCAATAACATTGCCTGCATTTCCCTGGTAGAATCCACCAAGTCCGCTGTACATCAGTCTCTTCTCGCCGGTCTCTGTGCCACCGCCGGAAGTATTTCCGCCACTGAAAGTATTATCCAGCACTTTCAGTGCTGCTTTCTTCACATAATTTTCCATCTGTGCTGCGAACGGCATGATCTTCATAGCTCCGGCTTCTGCCATGATAGTGCCGTTCAGCTGAGGTGCCGCACAGTTCTGTGACAGTTTGTAATTGTTTTCTGCACTTACATAATTTGCACATACAGCATCGTCATCGCCTGCTTTGAGTCCCATTGCAGTCTTGACAAATCCGATGCTTGCTTTGGAAAGATATCTCAGAGAATCTACCCAAGGTTTCATCTCTTCTTTTAGGTTTTCGTTTGTTCCGTTTGTCTGGAAATCATCTGCAGCTGTCACGATCTTCTGCAGCTGTTCAATCAGTGCATTTCCGGATTCCGTCAGATCTGCATTGCTGTTGTATGCAGTCTTGAATGCATTGATGTACGGAGTCAGTTCTACCGACTCACCCATCGCTGTGATACCGCCCGGGCTCGGGTTAGTCATATGTTTGCACAGTTCATGCAGGGACTGTGGAGCTCCGCTGTCGATGTACTTGAAGCCGTCAGCCCAGCTCTTCTCTGCATCAAAGTCAGCTGTGTTCCATGCAAAATCAGCGATCGCAAACAGTGCTGTCTTGGAAGCTTCTGCCTGCTCCAGCGGGTTCGTTACAATACCCATGAAGTTTGTCAGACCTTTTTCAAGGATTGCACTGTCTCCAGGGCCCATAACCAAACGTGCGTGGTTTACGTCATTTACCGGCCAGTTCAGCCACATAAATGCCTCTCTGCCGTTTGTATAAGAATTTTTAAAATTATTGAAAGTACTCTGTCTTGCCGGATAACATACAGATTCACCGGTCCACATCAGTTCTACATCCGGAAGACTTTCAAAATGTTTGAAGTAGTTTGCAACGGTCTGAGCTTCGCCTTCACTCCAGCTGCTCCAGTTTACTGCACCTGCACAGTATACCTGCGGTACGAAGCACAGATTGTAAACATCGCCTTTGGATTTGCACCATGCATCCAGGTCTTTGCAAAGTCTTGCATGTAGGCTTACTTTGCCGGCTGCGTCGTCTGCGGAAAGCACAAACTGACGTACGCCAACGTTGTAAAGCTGTTCAAATTTTGCAATGATAACCTTCAGGTCTGCATCATAAGTGGAGGCTGTGATAGCACTGTGCATAAACGGATGAATTGCCCATGCAAAACGGCACTTGGAATCCTGTCCTGCCTGCACCATCTGTCTGATCTCTTCCAGTCTGTCTGCCGGATAGAGCTCACGCCACTGTGAATTGTGGTATGGCTCGTCCTTCGGTGCATAGATATACATATTCATCTTGAAATCGCCGCCGAACTTCATCAGACTGATACGATCTTCCACAGACCACGGAATACCATAGTAGCCTTCGATAAATCCACGGTACTGACCGGATGCGTAATCTTCGATCTGAAGTTTGCGTACGGCTTTTTCTGTCACCTGGTTAAAAATCATTTTCAGAGAGCTCAGTCCGTAAAATGCTGCATCGGTGTCTTTACCAAGGACTGCGATCACATTGTCCTGGATAGCCAGAACATATGCATCTCTCTTGTCAAACAGATCATCTGCATAAGTAACATGGTCGTTGAACCATTTTTCAACTGCTCCATCGGAACCTTTTGTACCAACCAGTACGTTCATTCCGTTTGAAGCTACGGCACCTGTCACGGTTCCTGTGATATTCTGAATAGCCAGTACTTCGTTCAGACGTTTCTGTGTTGCCTCGTCGATCGTGCTGTCATAGACAACGTTTGTCTTATCTGCCAGGGTAAAACTGCTATCCTGGTAAACAACACTTCTCGGGGTTGGATAAATTTCATATTCTGCTGTCGCAGAAGTGTCATTTGCAGCATCTGCTGCTTTTGCATCAAATCCGGTAAAAGTCATGCCTGTTAAAATCATGGCAAAAACCAGTACAAGACTGATGACTTTTTTCACATTCTTTCCCATCTAAATCCTCCTTTTCATAAGTTCGACACCGGGAATCCGTATGCAGCTTCCGTCTCCCGCCCGTCGATCGTTTTCTTATTTTTCGAAGAAAATCTTTTGTTGTTAAAGTGCAAATTTTCTCACGAAATAAGTACCTTTATTATACATTTTATCTGTTTTACTGTCAATCTCGAATCAGTTTCTTATGCAATTTAAGCAGGAATATTTGTGAAATTCTTCGCTTTTTTCGTCGAAAATTTCAAAAGTCTGTACTATTCTTTTCATTCATAACAAAAAGCCCCGGGAAATGGGGCTTTCTGCTGAAAAATGTATGTAAGAAATTGGAAAACGGCGAACAAAAAGGCGCTCCGTATAAACGGAACGCCTTTGTTCTTACAAGAGACAGTATACACATTTTCCAGCATTTGTCAAATACTTTTTTCAGATATTTTTGAGCATCTCGGAATGTGCAAAATGCTCTGCGTTTGTCTTTCGATACGTTCATATTTTATTCATGATACATTCAAAAAACTTTCATTCGCTCATCATGCCAAATTCATTTTTCCCCTTTATACTTCAAAATGTCAAAAATGTTGCAGAAATATTTCATTGACACCTAATACATATGTCATTTTCTCAGTATTTTAATACTATTTGAATATACTTTTTTCATAATTGCCAGGCAGCCCTCTGTCTGGCATCCTCCCTTTTCAGGGCTTTTTTTATTTTCAGCTTTTTATGTACACAGGGAAGTCTTCTCCGACTAAGATAAAAAACGCCAGAGACAAGCAGCTTTGAAATCACCCTTTTACAGGTATATTATGATTTTGGCTTTTATCTCTGGCGTTTATGATTTTCATCTCCGACTGCATGAGCTGCCAGGCAACTGTACAGCTCTGTAGCTCCTACATCCTTTTATACTTCAAACAGCAGGTCACCGTAGGATGGCATCGGCCACTCTTCTTTATCTACGATCATCTCCAGCTTATCCACCGGAACTCGCAGTTCTTCCATATCTTTAAACACAACTTCATGATAATACTCTGCCTGTTCTCTTCCATTCTCCATGGCTGCCGCCTGATCTGCTGCCTCCTGCAGTTTTGCCAGTGCCAGTTTTGTCTGAGAAAGAAGGGCTGTTGTATCTTTAAGCATGTTCATCGGAACGGTCACATCTGCTCCGGCTGTCTTGATCTCATTTACCGTACCGGCAAGGTTTCTGGAAAAACGCATAACGGCCGGGATGATATGCTTGCTGGCAATATCGATCATGGCACGGGCTTCGATATTCAGTGCCTTGGAGTATCCTTCATACTGGATCTCTGCACGGGAACGGAGTTCAGCTTCCGTAAATACGCCGAATTTGCCAAACAGCTGGATCGCTTTATCGGTCACAAGTGCCGGGATCGCTTCCACCATGGAATTGATGTTCGGCAGGCCTCTGCGTTTTGCTTCTTCTACCCACTCTTCAGAATAACCGTTGCCATTAAATACGATCCTCTGATGTTCTGTTGCATATTCTTTGATCAGGTCATGCACGGCAAGCTCAAAATCTTCTGCCTTTTCCAGACGGTCGCAGGCATCGGAGAATGCTTCCGCTACGATCGTGTTGATCACCACGTTACATTCTGCTACGGAATCTCTGGAACCTACCATACGGAATTCAAATTTATTTCCGGTAAAGGCAAACGGTGAGGTACGGTTACGGTCCGTTGCATCTTTTGCAAAATCCGGAAGAGTCTTAACGCCGGTATGTAATTTTCCGCCTTTTAAGCTGTGTGTTGCAGAGCCGGTGCTGATCAGCTGTTCCAGCACATCTTCCAGCTGTTCACCCAGGAATACGGAGATAATAGCAGGCGGTGCCTCATTGGCTCCCAGTCTGTGGTCATTTCCGACATCGGCTGCGGATTCACGAAGAAGATCTGCATGGCGGTCTACAGCACGCAAAATACAGGTCAGGATCATCAGGAACTGAACATTTTCGTGCGGTGTCTTGCCCGGATCAAGCAGATTGATGCCGTCATCTGTGGTGATGGACCAGTTGTTGTGCTTACCAGAACCATTGACTCCCGCAAATGGTTTTTCATGAAGAAGACACTGCAGTCCGTGACGCTCTGCCACCTGTTTCAAAGTCTCCATAATGATCTGGTTGTGGTCTGCTGCTACGTTGCACTCTGCATAGATCGGTGCCAGCTCATGCTGTGCCGGTGCGACTTCGTTGTGCTGTGTCTTTGCAGAAACACCCAGTTTCCAAAGTTCTTCGTTTACTTCTTTCATAAAACCGGCAATTCTCTGACGGATAACTCCAAAATAATGGTCATCGAGCTCCTGACCTTTCGGAGGCATGGCACCAAAGAGTGTACGTCCGGTAAAAATCAGGTCTTTTCTCTTTAAATATTTCTGCCGGTCCACGATAAAGTATTCCTGCTCTACGCCAACGGAAGGTGTCACTTTTCTGGATGTCGTATTGCCGAACAGACGGATCAGTCTGAGTGTCTGTGTCTGCAATGCCTGCATGGAGCGAAGCAGCGGTGTCTTCTGATCCAGTGCTTCTCCTGTATAGGAACAGAATGCTGTCGGTATACACAAAATCGCACCTGCACTGTCTTCACGTACAAATGCCGGTGAAGTGCAGTCCCAGGCTGTATATCCGCGTGCCTCAAAGGTTGCTCTTAATCCTCCCGACGGGAATGAAGAAGCATCTGGTTCTCCTTTGATCAGCTCTTTTCCGGAAAAGTCCATGCTGACCGTTCCGTCTGCATGCGGTGCTGTAATAAATGCATCATGTTTTTCTGCTGTGAATCCAGTAAGCGGCTGGAACCAGTGTGTGTAATGCGTTGCACCTTTTTCCACTGCCCAGTCTTTCATAGCCCCAGCTACGACTTCTGCTGTGATCGGATCCAGCTCTTTTCCTTCATCAATGGTCTTATGCAGTTCTTTGTACACCTTTTTCGGCAGACGCTCCTGCATGATCTTGTCATTGAATACATTCGAACCAAAAAGCTCTACCACATTGATCTTTTCTTTGTTCTTGTCTTCCATTTCTTACAATCCTCCATCGTGACCTGCTGCTTTTCATATCCAAAAAGCTTTTTTCGTTTGCTTTTGTCTATCCTTCCAAATCATACCTTATTTTTCACTGTTTTGCAACTAACTTATGCAATCCTGCCAGGCTCTGCTGACATCTGCCTGAGAGAATCGCTGCACACCAAAAAAGGAACAGAAATCTTTTGTTGATTTCTGTCCCTTTCATTACTTTTCGGGATGGAATAACAGGGTGGGGAAACCACTGTATCTTTACATTTTTTATACTTCGAACAGCAGATCGGAATAGGATGGCATCGGCCATACTTTCTTATCTACCAGTACTTCCAGTTTGTCAACCGGTGTACGAAGGGCTGCCATAGCCGGTACAACGCTCTCGTAGAAGTATCTTGCTTCAGCTGCCATATCTCCTGCTTCGGCTGCTTTGTCGGTCACTTCTTCCAGTGTTACCAGGGCTGCCTTTGCCTCTTCCAGCAGTTTGCTTACATCGTTCAGCAGATCTGTCTGTACGGTTGTCGGTGCACCTGCACCTTTAACTGCCAGGATAGTATCTGCCAGAGATTTGGTATAGCCGATGACTGCCGGCAGGATCTGTTTGGAAGCCATGTCGATCATCGTCTTTGCTTCTATATTAATAGCCTTTGCATAGTTCTCATATTTAATCTCTACACGGGACTCAAGTTCTGCTTTTGAGAAAACTTTGTATTTGCCGAACAGTTCTACTGCCTTATCAGTTGCCAGGCACGGGATTGCATCCACCATGGATTTGATGTTCGGCAGTCCTCTTCTTTCTGCTTCTGCTACCCATTCATCAGAATAACCGTTTCCGTTAAATACGATTCTCTGGTGATCGGTTGCATATTCTTTGATCAGATCATGTACAGCCAGTTCAAAGTCATCTGCTTTTTCCAGTACATCGCATGCCTGTGAGAATGCATCTGCGACGATCGTGTTCAGTACCACGTTTGGTCCGGCGATGGAATCACGGGAACCTACCATACGGAACTCGAATTTATTTCCGGTAAATGCAAACGGTGAAGTACGGTTACGATCTGTTGCATCTTTTGCAAAATCCGGAAGTCTCTTGACACCGGTATGCAGTACACCGCCTGCTTTACTGTGTGTAGCAGTTCCTGTGCTGATCAGCTGTTCCAGTACATCCTCCAGCTGTTCTCCAAGGAATACAGAAATGATAGCCGGCGGTGCCTCGTTTGCTCCCAGTCTGTGATCATTTCCAGGATCGGCTGCGGATTCACGAAGCAGATCTGCATGCTCATCGACTGCTTTTAAGATACAGGTCAGTACCATAAGGAACTGTACATTCTCATGCGGTGTTTTGCCCGGATCTAACAGATTGATACCGTCATCGGTTGTGATGGACCAGTTGTTATGTTTACCGGAACCATTCACACCGTCAAATGGTTTCTCATGAAGCAGGCACTGCATTCCATGCTGGCATGCTACTTTTTTCAGTGTTTTCATAACCAGCTGGTTGTGATCAACTGCAATGTTTGCTTCTGCATAGATCGGTGCCAGCTCGTGCTGTGCCGGTGCTACTTCGTTATGCTGTGTTTTTGCGGAGATACCAAGTTTCCAGAGTTCTTCGTTGACATCTTTCATATAAGAAGCAATACGCTGACGGATGGTTCCGAAATAATGGTCATCCAGTTCCTGTCCTTTCGGAGGCATTGCTCCGAACAGGGTACGTCCGGTAAAGATCAGATCTTCTCTCTGCAGATATTTCTGTTTGTCAACCAGGAAGTATTCCTGTTCCGGTCCAACGGACGGTGTTACTTTTTTGGAGGTTGTATTTCCAAACAGTCTCAGAAGTCTCAGTGCCTGCTCATTGATTGCTTCCATGGAACGCAGCAGCGGTGTTTTCTGATCCAGTGCCTCACCTGTGTAAGAGCAGAATGCGGTCGGAATACAGAGGATCGCTCCTGCTGCATCTTCACGTACATAAGCCGGTGAAGTACAATCCCATGCTGTATATCCTCTGGCTTCAAACGTAGCTCGAAGACCTCCTGACGGGAAGGAAGAAGCATCCGGTTCTCCTTTGATCAGTTCTTTTCCGGAGAACTCCATCAGTACGGTACCGTCCTGTCTCGGTGCTGTGATAAATGCATCGTGTTTTTCTGCTGTTACACCGGTAAGAGGCTGGAAAATGTGTGTGTAATGTGTTGCACCTTTTTCTACTGCCCAGTTTTTCATAGCTTCTGCCACCACATCTGCTACCATCGGATCCAGTTCTTTTCCCTCATCAATGGTTTTTCTCAGTGCTTTATACACTTTTTTCGGCAGACGCTCCTGCATCACTTTGTCGTTGAATACATTTTCACCAAAAATCTTTGCAACATTCATCTTTTCAGTCATGTCTTCTTCTCATCCTTTCTGTGATAAGCCGGAACAGAATTTCTCTGTAACCTTTCTGCTTCTTTACAGAAAATCAAAAAAGACGCTCCGCCCCTTTCGGGGCAGAACGTCTTTGTTCTCTCGCTCATCATTTTTAATTTTGCTACTACCATACTCCACATTTTTGGCAAATGCAAGTATAATTTAATTTTTCTACAAAATTTATAAAATTTCAGAGAAATAATTCTCAGGCTTTGTCGATAGAGCCGAAAATTTCCATTTTTTCTTTTACTGTAGCTTTGATTGCTTCGAATCCAGGAGCCAGAAGTTTACGCGGGTCAAATCCCTTTCCTTCCAGATCTTTACCAGCTTCGATGTATTCACGTGTAGCTGCTGCAAATGCCAGCTGGCACTCTGTATTTACATTGATCTTTGCAACGCCAAGGCTGATTGCTTTTTTGATCATGTCTGTCGGGATGCCTGTACCACCGTGCAGTACCAGAGGCAGATCTCCTGTCAGAGCCTGAACAGCGTCCAGAGTCTCGAAGCTTAAGCCTTTCCAGTTTGCCGGATATTTGCCGTGGATGTTACCGATACCAGCTGCCAGGAAGTCAATACCCAGATCTGCAATTCTCTTGCATTCCTGAGGATCTGCACATTCACCCGCACCTATAACGCCGTCTTCTTCACCGCCGATAGAACCAACTTCTGCTTCCAGAGACATACCATGTTCTTTGCAGATTTCTACCAGTTTCTTTGTGTTTGCAACGTTTTCGTCAATCGGGCTGTGAGAACCATCATACATGATAGATGAGAATCCGGCTTCTACACATTTCAGGCATCCTTCGTAGCTGCCGTGATCCAGATGCAGAGCAACCGGAACTGTGATGTTCAGTTCTTCCATCATACCATTTACCATACCTACAACAGTTTTGTATCCTGTCATATATTTGCCGGCACCTTCAGATACACCAAGGATAACCGGTGAGTTGTTCTCCTGTGCTGTCAGCAGGATTGCTTTTGTCCACTCAAGGTTGTTGATGTTGAACTGTCCTACTGCATAATGACCTGCTTTTGCTTTCTGTAACATTTCTTTTGCTGAAACTAACATATTTTTTACCTCCACACTTTGTGATTTTTGGTGTTGGCTTTATTATAACCTAATTGCACCAAAAAGAAAATACTTTTTTAGTCAAATATCCCCTGTTTTTTTCCTGAGTACTAGATTTCACTCTCGCCAAACTGATGATTGACAATGATATCCACTGCTTTCTGATGACAGCAGATTTCAACTTCTTTATGATCGCCGCCATATTCACCATCCAGCGTCCATGGAATTGCAATCTCGGAACGAATGACAACCTGTCTGGTCTTATAGCTGATAATATAGTTGCTGTCCATCTCCCCGCGAAGGAGGCTTGTAATAATCTCCTGAAGTTCTATGGCGTTTCGTGGCGTTTTGATCATCGTCACTTCAAACAGACCATCATCCAGCCGGATGTTTTTTCCTGTAATGCTGCGGAAACCACCTACGGATTCTGAATTGGTGATCATTCCATAAATAAATTCATCTCTGATCTTCTCACCGTTCAGTTCAATCTCCACTTCATAAGATTTAACATTAAAAATACACTTGGCACCTTCTAAAACATAAGCAAGATGGCCAAGTACATTTTTGACATCCTGGTTTGTCTGATAAGACACTTCGGTAAACATTCCAAACGCAGCGATATATACAAAATAATCACTGTTAAAAGAGCCGACATCACACGGATAAACGTTGTTCTCTACGATACACTGTGCCGCTTCCGTCATCCTTTTCGGGATCTGCAGGCTGTTTGCAAAATCGTTTGTGCTTCCTGCCGGGATATAGCCGATCGGGCGTCTGATCTCGCTGTTCATCATACCGGTCACCACTTCATCCAGTGTCCCGTCACCGCCGCTGCAGGCGACAAGATCAAACTTTGCAGCCCGTTTCTCCACAACTCTGCTCGCATCCTGTGGTTTCTGTGTCACATAGAGCGTGACATCCAACCCTCCTTTGATAAAAATATCTGCGATATCCAACAGTGCATTTCTGATCTGTCCTTTTCCGGATCTTGGATTCACAATAAATAAAACTTTTTTACGTCTCATTTTTCATTCCTTCCACTTTCACCGTATTTCGACATATTGTACTATCATTTTTTTCAACAGACAAGTACCCTGACTGTTTTTAAAACTTAAGTTTTCATAAAATCTGATCTTCCTGTGCAGAATACTGTACCGTTGAAGGCGACCTCACAATGAAAAGCTTACTGTCGTCAGAACAGTTCTTTCATAGGAATTTTTCAGATTTTAGAAATCAGAATTTCCGGATTTCATCTCCTCCGTCATCGGTATTTTCAATTTTGCGGATCACGGCATAATAGCCGAAATTTTCATTGACTTTGATATATACCCTCTCTCCGACTTTATGTCCGAGCAGGGCTTTTCCCATCGGGGACTCCGTGCTGATGTGGCCTTTCATGGAATTGCCGCGGATCGATGTGACGATCTTGTAGGTTTCTTCTTCGTCATCATCTTCCATATAGAGTGTCACCGTATTGTTGATCCCGACTTCGTCGGATTTCGACTGATCCGATACGATTTCGGCATTTTTTAACATTCTCTCCAGATATCGGATACGGCTCTCGTTCATATTTTTATCTTTTTTGGCGGCATGATACTCAAAATTTTCGCTTAAATCCCCATGTGCTCTCGCCTCTTTGACTGCCTCGATCGCATTTTTTCGAACGGTCAGTTTTCGATATTCAATCTCTTCTTTGATTTTTTTGACATCATTTTCCGTCAGCTGTTCATGTAACATATCTTATCCCTGCACTCTCACAACATAATCTTCTTTTCTCGGTTTTGCCGGGGCTTCTCCGCCCTCTGCCGCATAGCCTAAAATACAGTGGCCGATTCCGGCATAATCACCTTCAATGCCCCATTTTTTCAGAAGAGCTTTTCCTTCTTCACTTTCAAACTCTTCTTTTGCACGGTGGATCCAGCAGGACGCCACGCCAACGGCATGTGCCGCATTCATCAGATTGCCCATGACAAGTGAACCGTCTTCCAGATAGGTGTTTCTGTTCTTGTCTGCCAGCACGATCAGCACCGTCGGTGCTCCGTAGAATGGATCAGATGTCACGCCCATGATCTTCGCATTCATTTTGCTCAGCTCTTCAATGGTTTCTTTATCCTGAACAACCACAATCTTCGGGGACTGCATACCCATGCCGGTTGGTGCAAACACGCCCGCCTCAAGGATCTGTTCCAGTTCGCTTTCTTTTATCTGCTCCGGACGATATCTCCGGCAGCTTCTTCTTGTCTTTAAATCCTGTAATGTCTGATTCATCATGAAGCCTCCTTGTGTATAACAGTATTATGATTCTCTCCACTTCAGTAACGCCCTGCGGATTGCTTCAGGCTTTTGCCCCTGGCGTTACAGACATTATACCACCTTTTTGATTTTTTTGTAGTCAAAGTATTTTTTGTGCGGTATAATCTTTTAGGTAAATGCCGATCTTTAATATACACAGGAGGTTCTTTGAAATGAAAGACGTTTTTATATCTGATTCTATCGTATACGTTGGCGTAGATGATAAGAATATTGATCTTTTTGAAAGTCAGTATGTCGTTCCAAACGGTGTTTCTTACAATTCTTATGTGATCTTAGATGACAAGATCACGATCATGGACACCGTAGATCGACGCGGTACGGAAGGATGGCTTGCCAACCTGAAGAAAACGCTGGGTGACAAAAAGCCTTACTATGTGGTTGTTTCACACCTAGAACCGGACCATGCCGGAAACTTAAAGACACTGCTGGATCTGTATCCGGACATCAAGGTGATCGGAAATCCGAAAACGTTCACGATGATCGCACAGTTCTTTGATGTGGATTTAAGCGATGACCGCAAGGTGGTTGTAGGCGAAGGCGATACGGTAAATCTCGGTACTCACACGCTTCAGTTCTTTATGGCTCCGCTTGTTCACTGGCCGGAAGTTATGGTTGCTTATGAGCAGTCCGAAAAGATCCTGTTCTCCGCTGACGGTTTCGGTAAATTCGGTGCCCTGGATGCAGACGAGCCATGGGAAAACGAAGCAAGACGCTATTTTATCAACATCGTTGGCAAATACGGCGTACAGGTTCAGAATCTTCTGAAAAAGGCTGCCACTCTGGATATCCAGATGATCTGCCCACTGCACGGTCCAATCCTGAAAGAAAACCTTGGCTATTACATAGGCAAATATCTAACCTGGAGCAGCTACGAACCGGAAGAAAAGGGCGTTGTGATCGCATGTGCTTCCATTCACGGAAATACCATGATCGCTGCAAAGAAACTGGCGGAGATCCTGAAAGCAAAAGGCGAGAAAAATGTGGTTCTCTATGACCTTGCCAGAGATGATATGCCGTCTGCCATCGCAGATGCTTATCGTTATGACAGACTGGTGGTCGCTGCTGCTTCCTACGACGGCGGCATCTTCCCTTGCATGGAGACATTCCTGCGTAAACTCAAGGCAAAGAACTTCCAGAAACGTACCGTCGGCTACATCCAGAACGGAACCTGGGCTCCTTGCACTGCAAAACAGATGCAGGCTATCATGGGTGAGCTGAAAAACATCACCAACGCAGAACCGGTCGTAACGATCAAATCTGCAATGAAAGAAGCGGATGTTGCTCAGCTGGAAGCTCTGGCTGATGCTCTGATGGCATAAATTGTATAAAAAACGCACCCGTAGTGCTCTTGAAAAGCATTTCGGGTGCGTTTTTCTTTTACGATATTGAATTTCACTCTCTTCTTACAGATCGATCATATTGATATCTGCTTTTTTCTTTGTTTTCTTCGGTGCAGGCTGTGCTGCATTGCCTGTTGGCTGCGGTGTATGTTTCACCTGTGCCTCCTGTGGCTGTGCACCGGATGGATCATCCTGCATTTCTGCCATCTCCTGTTTTGCCTGCTTCTGCTGATGCTTTTTCTCTCTGCGGCTTTTCCGGTCTGCTTTTACCGGCCCGGTCTTTTTATTTTCACCGAATGCTTCTTCCACTGCCGGAGCAGCTTCTGTTTCCGGATGTACTGGCTGCGGTTCTTCCTCCTGAACCATACCGGTTGCCTCCTGCTGCTGCGTCGGTGCATAATAATTTTCCGTTGCCAGATAATACTCTTTTCTTGCAAACTCGTTGGTCTGCATATCCAGTCTTTCCTGCGTATCGCGAAGATCATCTTTCAGATCACGGTTTTTCAGGATCAGGTTGATCACCAGAAAGATCAGAAGAACCGACAGAGCCACCAGAGCGTAAATCACTTTTATGGAAAAATCCGCATCTGATTTGATCTTGTCTACTTTCTGGAGCACGGCATTTGCCGCATCAGAAACGGCTTCTGTCTCCGTTTCTGTTTCTGTCTGTGCCTCTTTTGCTTTCGCGGTTGCTGCCTCCGTCTGTGCATCCGTCTCGTTCGCTGCTGCGATCTGTTCTGCCGCATTTGGACGCTCCGCCTGCACATTCAGGGTATACGTTGCCTGCATACCGCTCTCGGATGTTACCGTTATGTAAACCGTTGTCTTTCCGTCCGTCAGAGTCTGACCGGAAACTTCACAGGTCGCTGCACCGTCGGAAGTCACCGGACTTAGCTGCAGTTCAGTCGTGCCTTCCGGAACCTCCACCTCATACTCCGTTGTGCTGTACTCAAAATCCGGAGAAATACTCGTCGCATTCTCGATGCCAAGATCCGAAAGGGAATTGTCATCGGAACCACTTGCAAACACAGTCACTCCGGAAATACAGAGCAGGAGCATCATGCACACTGCCCAGATTTTCCAGGTCTTTTTCCACATCATGTTTTCTCCCTTCAAAAACGTTTATGCTTCGTCAATCGCTTTTCCAATGTCATGACGATAATATTTATTCTCAAAATCAATCCACTCTACCGCTGCATAGGCATTTGCACGGGCCTCTTTGAGGTCTTTTCCCTTTGCAGTCACACCGAGGACACGGCCGCCGTTTGTCACGATGCCTTCTTCCGTGCGTTTGCTTCCGGCGTGGAATACATAGTAACCATCTTTATCTTTGAATTTGTCAAGACCACGGATTACGAAACCTTTGTCGTATTTCACCGGATAACCGTCGGATGCCAGTACGACGCAGACTGCCGCATTGTCCTCAAACTGCAGGTCGATCTGGTCAAGTGTTCCGTCAATGCACGCCTCAAAAACGTCAATGATATCGGTTTTCATACGCGGCAGGACAACCTGTGCTTCCGGATCACCGAATCTTGCATTGTACTCCAAGACACGAGGACCTTTTTCGGTCAGCATCAGTCCGAAGAAGATAATGCCTTTGAACTCTCTTCCTTCTGCTGCCATCGCATCGACCGTTGCCTGATAGATATATTTTTTGCAGAATGCATCCACTTCTTCCGTATAGAACGGACTTGGTGAGAAAGTTCCCATACCACCGGTGTTCAGTCCGGTATCGCCGTCTCCGGCACGTTTGTGATCCTGTGCGGAAGTCATCGTCTTGATGGTCTTGCCGTCCACATAAGAAAGTACAGACACTTCTCTTCCGGTCATGAACTCTTCTACCACCATTGTATTGCCGGCTGTACCGAATTTCTTGTCCTCCATGATGGTTTTTACACCATCTTTTGCTTCTTCCAGCGTATTGCAGATCAGCACACCTTTTCCGAGTGCCAGTCCGTCTGCTTTCAGAACAATCGGGAAATCTGCTTTTTCCAGATATGCAAGTGCTGCGGATGCATCGGTAAATGTTTCGTAAGCAGCGGTCGGAATATTATATTTTTTCATCAGGTCTTTTGAAAATGCCTTGGAGCCTTCCAGGATTGCTGCATTCTTTCTCGGTCCGAATACACGCAGTCCTTCTGCCTCAAATGCATCTACGATACCGCCAACCAGAGGATCATCCATACCAACTACCGTAAGATCGATTGCCTGTTCTTTTGCAAATGCGACCAGTTTGTCAAACTCCATTGCCTGGATCGGCACACATTCTGCAAATTCTTCAATTCCGGCATTGCCCGGTGCACAGTAAATTTTATCTACTTTTGGACTCTGTGCGACTTTCCATGCGATCGCATGCTCACGTCCGCCGCTTCCGACTATCAATACTTTCATCCTGCGTCCTTCTTTCTATATATAAAGTACTTGAATATACAATGTCTCCGGATCTTTTCGCATTTCTGAGATCCTGACATCGTCTCTATTCTGTGATTATCGTTTTGCCATTTTCCACACGGACTTTTCCTTCTGCGATCAGGCGGATCGCCTGCGGCATGATTTTCCATTCTGCCTGCTCCATGACACGCCGCTGCAGAATTTCCGGGGTATCGTCCTGCTGTACTTCCACTGCCTTCTGAATGATGATCGGACCGGTATCTGTTCCTTTGTCCACAAAATGCACCGTTGCACCGGTCACTTTTACACCGCGCTTAAGCACGCCTTCGTGTACTTTCAGCCCGTAATATCCGGTTCCGCAAAATGCCGGGATCAGCGATGGATGGATGTTGATGATCTTGTTTGGATAAGCATCCACCATGATCTCCGGGATCACGACCAGACATCCTGCCAGAACAATGAGATCCGGCTCGCAGGACTGGATTTTCTCCAGAAGTGCCTGGTTAAATGCTGTCCGGTCTGCAAAATCTTTCGGTGAGACACATGCAGCTGCAATGTTATGATCCTTTGCTCTTTGCAGGGCATAGGCATTTTTATTGTTGCTGATCACAGCTTTGATCTCGGTATTTGGAATGCTTCCGTCCGCAATGCCGTCAATGATCGCCTGAAGATTGGTTCCGCCTCCGGACACCAGTACTACCAGCTTTAGCATAAGGTCACACCCTTCTCACCGTTCTCAATCTCACCGATCACGTAAGCGGTTTCTCCTGCTGCTTCGATCGCTTTCATAGTCTTGTCAACGTCTGTCGGATCAACTGCAACAACCATACCAATACCCATGTTGTATGTATTGTACATCATCTGCTCTTCGATCTGGCCTTCTCTTGCCAGCATCTTGAAGATTGCCGGAACCTCATAGCTGTCTTTGCGGATCACGGCACGTACTCCTTCCGGAAGCATACGCGGAACGTTCTCATAAAATCCGCCTCCTGTGATATGGCTGCATCCTTTCACACGAACGCCTGCTTCTTTGATGCTGCGAAGTGCTTTCACATAAATCTTGGTCGGTGCGATCAGAGCCTCACCCAGAGTCTTTCCAAGCTCTTCGTGGTAAGTGTTCAGTGTTTTTTCATCCATGCTGAATACTTTTCTTACCAGTGAAAATCCGTTGCTGTGTACACCGGAAGAAGCAATACCGATCAGAACGTCTTTCTCTTTTAAATCTTTTCCTGTGATCAGGTCTTTTTCATCTACTACACCAACTGCAAAACCAGCCAGGTCGTACTCATCTACCGGATAGAATCCCGGCATCTCAGCAGTCTCTCCGCCGATCAGTGCCGCATCAGACTGTACGCAGCCTTCTGCTACACCGCTTACGATCTGAGCGATCTTTTCCGGATAGTTCTTGCCGCAGGCAATGTAATCCAGGAAAAACAGCGGTTCTCCGCCTGCACAGGCTATATCATTTACACACATGGCAACGCAGTCGATGCCGACGGTATCATGTTTATCAAGGATAAATGCCAGTTTCAGTTTCGTACCAACTCCGTCCGTACCGGAAACCAGTGTCGGTTTTTCCATATCTTTGAATTTTTCCATGGAAAATGCACCGGAAAATCCGCCGATGTTGGTCAGTACTTCACTTCTCATGGTCTTCTTGATGTGCTCTTTCATTAATTCAACTGATTTGTATCCTGCCTCGATATCCACTCCGGCTTTCTTGTAATCCATGCTTTTGTCCTCCCTTGGGTTCTGCTTTTATTTTTTATAGTTTTTGTAACCAACTTTCTGAAGTTTTGCATCTTTTTCCACAACCTGTTCTTTCATTTCTTCTGAATATGCTTTCAGTCTGGAGAGCAGTTCTTCATCAGAAGTAGCCAGGATCTTCGCAGCTAAAATACCTGCGTTCGCCCCGCCGTTGATCGCTACGGTTGCTACCGGAATACCTGTCGGCATCTGTACGATCGAGTACAGAGAATCTCTGCCGCCAAGAGATGTTGTATGCATCGGAATGCCGATGACCGGCATTGGGAAGATTGCTGCACACATGCCCGGCAGATGAGCTGCCATACCTGCTCCGGCAATAATCACTTTAAAGCCTTTGCTTTCTGCTGTCTTTGCATATTCAAAGAAAACATCCGGTTCGCGATGTGCCGAGATGATCGTCATCTCATAATCAATGCCCAGTTTCTCTAAAACGTCTGCAGCTTTTGCCATAACCGGCATATCTGAGTCGCTTCCCATTACAATTCCAACCTTTGCCATGGTTCAATCTCCTTTTCGCATCATTGTAAGTGTTTAACATCTTTTTAATTTTACTAATACTTTCTTTTATTGTCAACCTGCAAACCTTAATTGAGGAAGCGATTCAGCTCCTCCGTGCCCGGAAGTACGAACTTTCCGTCCGCAAAGATCAGGATTCTTCTGCCGTCAGCACACTGTACTTCGATGCTGCCAAGCTCGTCATATGGTATCGTGATATCAAGATGATGTCCAAAATATGCCTCTCCTGGATCTTCTTTTCTGCGAATGGAAATCTCATTGTCTCTTGCGATGATCTCCTTTTTGTCCGGATTGTATACCGGTGTATCTTCTGCCCAGCTGTAGCAGGTATCTCCTACGGCAAAATGCGGTCCGGTCTTCTCAGCAATCAGGATCGGCAGTTTTCCTTCAATATGATATTCCCTTGCCATAGCATAGGCTGCTGTGTTTGTTCCGATCGCAAATTCGCCGATTGGCAGAGTCTCATGATTCGCCAGCACATTTTCCCGGACATAGTTCTGATTGTACTCTTCCTGCTCAAAATTCTTGCAGGTATATGCTTTTACCATACCATCTTCAAATTCCAGATGCAGTTTTTCATACTTTAAGCCTTCCAGATAAACCGTACATGCCTCAAGAATGCCGCTTGTTCCCTTCAATATCGGGGAAGTAAAGACTTCTCCGACCGGAATGTTGACATCTGCCACACAATTTTCGAAATTAGTCTGCTTCTTTGGATCATTCAGTTTGTGCAGGGCAATGTGCATATCGGTGTGATTTTCTCCTTTTCCGAGCACATGTACACTCTCACCCTGATCCAGGGCATCGATCAGTTTCTGCTGGATATCTGCATAGAGCTGATAGTCAAGCGTATTGATGCGGATCGTCTCTTTAAAAATCTCCGGGAAGTCTGCCCCGATTTCCGGGACCGGAAAGGCGATGATCGTAAAACTGCGTTCTTTGCCGATGATATAGCGGTTTGTGATCTGCACGGATTCGTTATCCATCTGTGTCTGCAGTTTTTTCTGCTTATCCGACAAATAATAGGCCTCCGGTTTTGTCTGCGGATAAAACTCCGGCTCCCCGAAGGTATCAATGCAGGCCGGACCTGCATGACCGTTTGCCAGTGTTTTATAATTTTCGTACGCCGAACGCATCACGCCCAGGCGTCGCTCCATAAAGGCCTTGTCCAGATAGATTGCCTGGTCTGCCCGGTGATCATAGTCAAACTGGCGGTTCGGGATTGCCCCGTAATAGCCGATGCGGTGCACACCTTTTTTATTGATACGCTCCAGTGCCGCACGATAGATGACCGGCTTTAATCCCATTTTTTCAAAATTTCGTATTGCCAGACGCACCATCCGCTCAAATCCGACCATATAGCGGATGTTGACCGTCTGTTTTTTCGAAAGATCCTTGCCGCCAAGCACAAATCCGATCCGGTATCCTTCGGTAAACGTAGATGCCATCTTTTCTACAGTCTCTTCATCCAGGCTGTTCATAAATTCTGCCATCTTCCGCTCGTTTTCGGTGATATACTCACCATAGCGATACAGATAGCGAAGGTCTTTCAGATCCGACTCCATCACGATCTTCGCTGCAAAATCAAGCTTTGGATCAACAGCTTCCCGAATGCGGTGTGCCACCGTGATCTCACTGTAATCACTCTCAAACCAGTAGATGATCTGCTGGATCCTTCGGTATCCCGGGAGCTCTTCCTCCTCAAAGCAGTTATACACTTCGATCAGAAGTTCCTGAAGGATTACCTTTTCATGCAGCCGCTGCTCAAAGGCATAGCCGATCAGGGCATACAATTCGGCATACAGAAAACTTAAGATGCGTCCGTGCACTTCTCCGAGTTTTTCCACCGCATACTTTGGATTTCCATAGCTGTGCTCATAGTTCTCCGGAAGAATGTCCTCATAAAGGCTCTGATTAAATGCCTGCCACTGCTCAAGCGTATAGCTTTCCGTTTTTCCATCTTTTATTTTTCGGTAAACTTCATCCATTTTTATAACAAAAGAAGCCGTTTTTCTGAAATAATCCCCAAACGGCTCCTGTGCGGTATGCTCTTTTGTTATGGATGCAAGTCGTTCCATTGAGAGAGCGTCTCTCTCTTCCAGTACTGTTCTCTCCATCTTTCCACCGCCAATCTTTTAAAGGTTACAGTAAAGTGATGCCATACGAATTGTTCCATACTTCGTACTCCCGCAATTCGTCCCTGGCATTTCCTTAAATCCCAATTAAAACTACAAATACCCACAATGCCACCATGATGCCGCCGAGGATCGACCCAATCTTCGGAAACAGGTAGCGCACATTGTTTTCGCCAAATCCCATCAGTCCGAACACGACACTGCTGACGGCAAATACCATGCCAAGCAGCCCGATGCTGCCCAGGTAAACGCCGCCCTGTCCGTCCAGATAATATGCCAGCCATGCCAGAACGGCAAAAATGACAAGTGAGAGTGTACCAAGTATCGTTGAAAGAATACCTTTGCCGGAATGTTTCTCTTTTGCAAAAGAATACATACGCTTTTTAGCCATATATCTTTCTCCTTATCTTATTACATATCCAAAACAGCAGATACCCGATCACACCGCCCAGGGTGTTGAGGATCAGGTCATCCACATCAAAGCTTCCCACCTTCCAGACAAGCTGTATCGTCTCCACGCACAGACTGAACTCGAAGCTAAGAAGCAGGATCCGTAAAACTTTCCCCGTTTTCGGCCATATGACCGGCAGGATCATCCCAAACGGAATGAAGCCGATCACATTCCCCGCCAGATTGCAGAATACTGCGAACGTCCCCAGCATCTCCCGGTGAACCCAGAATCTTTTGATTTCCCGAAAGGGCTGAAGGTTGTAGGCATACATTCTTCCTTCCACAGATCTTCCGTATCCTTCCGCAAAAAACAGAAAATACGTCAGTGCCAGCAGATAAAGAAAAAACAGCACCGCTCCCAGTATCCGCACCTTCTTTTTTGTTTCCTTCCTCATAAAACTAAATCAATACCTGACTTTTACACTTCAGAAGTCTTGCACCGTTTACGATCATCATCACGCCGGCTGAAATTCCGGTCACCAGAACCACGATCCCGACTGCGAGACTTGCCGCACCGGTACCTCTTATTGTCTTAAAAATTTTTTCGTTCATGAAAAGCCTCCATTTTACCGAATTATTTTGCCCCGTATTTCTCATAATATGCATCGATCGCTGCTTTTAATGTATCATCGATCACAACTTTTCCGTCACATTCTCTGTTATAGAGATGCTCTACGACATCCTGCATATTTACGATTGCTGCGGTCTCAAAACCGTAAAGATCTTTCACTTCATCCAGAGCACACTTTACGCCGCCTTTTCCGACTTCCATACGGTCAAGAGAAACCATCAGTCCGACGATCGTCACATCTGCGGCACCCTTTACCTTCGGAACCGTTTCTTCCATGGATTTGCCGGAAGTAGTAACGTCTTCGATCATGATCACACGGTCACCGTCTTTTAATTTGCTTCCAAGAAAGCTTCCCTTGTCTGCACCGTGATCTTTTTCTTCTTTGCGGTCGGAGCAGTAACGCACTTCTTTTCCGTAAAGTTCACTGTATGCGATCGCAGTCACAACACTAAGCGGGATTCCTTTGTAAGCCGGTCCGAACAGTACGTCAAAATCATCGCCGTATCGGTCATGGATCGCTTTTGCATAATATTCACCCAGTTTCTTTAACTGAGAACCGGTCACATAAGCTCCGGCATTCATAAAGAACGGAGATTTTCTTCCGCTTTTCAGTGTGAATTCGCCGAATTTCAGCACATCACAATCTACCATAAATTCAATAAATTCCTGTTTATACTGTTCCATTTCTTATCTCCTTACTGCACGGCACCGACCAGTTCTCTGATGTCGGATACATTCTGTGCTCTCATATATGCTTCGATCCCTTCTGCTACTTTGAGGGTGGTCATCGGATCGATAAAGTTTGCGGTTCCTACAGAAACGGCAGTTGCTCCTGCCAAAATGAACTCCAGGGCATCCTCTGCATTCATGATGCCGCCCATGCCGATGATCGGAAGTTTTACTGCCTGTGCGGTCTGATATACCATACGCACGGCAACCGGTTTGACTGCCGGACCGGACATACCGCCGGTCTTGTTTGCCAGGACAAATTTCCTGCGATTAATATCAATCTTCATACCGGTCAGTGTATTGATCAGAGAAAGTGCATCTGCACCGCCTGCTTCTGCTGCCCTTGCTGTTTCCGTGATATCGGTCACATTTGGGCTGAGCTTCATGATAACCGGCTGTTTTGCCACACGTTTGATCTCTTTTGTGATGTCCTCGACAGACTTTGGATTCTGTCCGAAAGCAATGCCGCCTTCTTTGACGTTCGGGCAGGAAATGTTGATCTCCAGAAGATCCACCGGTTCGTCTGCCAGACGTTCTACCACTTCACAGTAGTCCTTCGTACTTCTTCCGCAGACATTGACCACAATCTTGGTATCATACTGTTTCAAAAACGGAATATCACGTTTTACAAATACATCAATGCCCGGATTCTGCAGTCCGATAGCATTTAACATGCCGCCGTAGACTTCTGCCACACGCGGAGTCGGATTGCCCGGCCACGGTACGTTTGCCACGCCCTTTGTGACCACTGCACCAAGCTTTGACAGATCCACAAATTCACTGTATTCTGCTCCGGAGCCAAAAGTTCCGGATGCTGTCATAACCGGATTTTTCAGTTCAACTCCGGCAATATTTACGCTTGTACTTATCTTTGTACTCACAGTTCCACCTCCGTTGCCAGAAATACCGGTCCGTCTTTGCAGACACGTTTGTTATGTACATGAGAATGATCGTCCACCTCTTTTGACTGGCAGACGCAGGCAAGGCAGGCA
The DNA here is from genome assembly GCF_018783905.1 of Ruminococcus sp. MCC718. Classification (NCBI taxonomy): domain Bacteria; kingdom Bacillati; phylum Bacillota; class Clostridia; order Eubacteriales; family Oscillospiraceae; genus Ruminococcus; species Ruminococcus sp. MCC718. The sequence goes on along the minus strand of NZ_WQNP01000015.1, from coordinate 25,181 downwards.
CCGATGCCGCATGCCATACGCTCTTCCATGGAAATCCAGCACTCGATATCCTGTTCCTGTGCATAAGCTTTCAGTGCACGGAGCATCGGAGTCGGTCCGCAGGCATAAATCACATCTGCGGTAAGTTTATTCTCACGGATCGCATCAAGGACATTGCCCTTTGTGCCGACACTTCCATCCTCTGTTGCCGCATAAAATACTGCATTTCGCTCAAGTTCTTCTTTTAAAAACAGTTTGTCATCACGGTATCCGGCGATCACTGTCTTTTCACCCGGAAGCTGCCTGGAAAGCTCAACCATAGGCGGAATACCGATGCCTCCGCCGATCAGAAATACCTTTTTGCCTTCGGCACGTTCCATCGGAAATCCATTTCCGAGCGGTCCTAAAATTTCAAGCTTATCACCTTTCTGACACTGTGCAAACTCCGCCGTTCCTTTTCCTGCCACACGATAAACAATACGAAGTGCCTTTTTATCCTTATCAATCTCACACAGACTGATCGGACGCGGCAGAAGTCTGCTGCCATCGTTGCTGTACACGGAAATGAACTGTCCCGGTACAGCCTGCTCTGCGATCTTGTCTGTCTGAAGCCACATACTGTAAATATCAGGAGCAATGCACTCCTGCTTTAAAACTTCTGCAAGTTCTTTATATTTGCCAGCCATATTAAAATCCTCATTTCTTTTCTTTTTGTCCTGTCAAACCAGGCGGCTGTATGAAATCTGCAAATGCCAATCCCCACATTTTGAAAATGGCTGCTTATTTTGCCCTCTCAAGAGCAGTTCCGATATCTGCGATCATTGCCTCAACAGCTGCTCTGGATGCCTCCGCAAAATGTTCTTCACCGTATTTTGCATACTGCTCCTGTTTGTAAGCAGCAATGATTCCTCTGGATGAGTTTACGATCGCACCAAGTCCGTCTTCGTTGAAGAAGTGTACCAGGTCTGCACCTTTTCCGCCCTGTGCACCATAACCCGGTACCAGGATAAAGGACTTCGGCATGATCTTACGCAGCACTTTGCCCTGTTCCGGGTAAGTTGCTCCGACAACGGCTCCCACATAGCTGTAATCATCACCCATGCAGTCCTCGCCCCATTTTGCAACCTGCTCACCAACCAGCTCGTAGAGCGGACGGCCGTCGATCAGACGATCCTGAAACTCACCGCTTGACGGGTTGGAAGTCTTGACAAGGATGAACAGACCTTTTTTCTCCTCTTTGCAGACATCTACAAACGGTTTCACACCGTCGGTTCCAAGATATGGATTTACGGTAACAAAATCTTCGTCAAATCCTGCAAAGCTGTTGTTTCCGACTTTGACTTTTCCAAGATGTCCGACTGCATAAGCTGCGGATGTCGATCCGATATCGCCTCGTTTGATATCGCCGATCACAACAAGATCTTTGGATTTACAGTAATCTACGGTCTTTTTAAAGGCCATAAGACCAGGAATACCGAACTGTTCGTACATGGCGATCTGTGGTTTTACTGCCGGGATCAGGTCATATACATGGTCTACGATCTCTTTGTTATACTGCCAGATGGCTTCTGCTGCTCCTTCCAGTGTCTCACCGTGTTCTTCAAATGCACGTTTCTGGATATGAGCCGGTACATAGGAAAGCATCGGATCGAGTCCTACTACGATCGGTGCATGTGTTTTCTGGATCTTCTGGATCAATTTCTGAATCATAATCTTATCCTTTCTTCTGTGGATCCACACATTTGCTGTGTGGAACGGCATTTATCATTCTATTTATCTTTATAAACGACCTTTCCGTCGCAGATCGTCACTTTGACTTTGCCTCGTACGGTTCTGCCGTGGAACGGTGTGTTGCGTCCTTTGGATGCGAAGGTATTTTTATCGATCACATACTCTTCGTTCGGATCAATGATGACCACATCGGCGATCTTGCCTTCTGCAAGGGAACCTTTGTCCAGTCCCAGGATTTTTGCCGGATTGTAGCTCATCTTTTCTGCCATCTGCATCGGTGTAAGGTACTCTTTTTCTACCAGCTCGCTGATGGTAAGCGGAACGGCTGTCTCAAGTCCGACAATACCAAACGGTGCTGCCGTAAAGGAACGTCTCTTTTCCTCTTCGCTGTGCGGTGCATGGTCGGTTGCGATCACATCCATAATGTCATCTCGCAGACCTCGTTTTAATGCCTCTACGTCCTTTTTGGTACGCAGCGGCGGGTTCATTTTATAGTTTGCATCGCTGGCATCGACATCTTTGGAGGTCAGCGTAAAATGATGCGGGCATACTTCTGCCGTTACATGGATGTCCTGTTTTTTTGCCTGTTTGACAATCTCCACGCTTCCATAAGTAGAGCAGTGGCACAGATGCAGGTGTGCTCCTGTCTCTCCTGCCAGCATCACATCACGCACGGCGATGATGTCCTCGACTGCATTGCTGATGCCGCGAAGTCCCTGTTTGCGGATCGATTCATCGTCATTTGCCACACCGCCGTCCACCAGGTCGATGTCCTCGCAGTGTGCCATGACCGGAACGCCGCACTCTGCTGCGATCTTCATTGCTTCTTTGCAGAGCAGGGAATCCATAACGGATTTACCGTCCTCACTGATTGCCGGAGCTCCTTCTGCTACCATGGATTCGATGTCGGCAAGTTCTTTTCCCTTCTGTCCTTTTGTGATCGCACCGGCCTGCAGTACGTGAATCGGTGCCATCGCTTTTGCCTTGTTGTGTACATAACGGATATTAAGTCTGTCATCTGTTACCGGCTTTGTATTCGGCATCGCCAGCACGGTGGTAAATCCTCCGTGTGCCGCTGCAGCTGCTCCTGTCTCAACCGTCTCCTTGTACGTCTGTCCCGGATCCCTCAAGTGAACATGCAGGTCGATCAGGCCCGGCATAACGTAGCAGCCTTCTGCATCGATCACTTCTTCTGCCTCTTCCTTGATCTCCTGGTCTACCTTTACAATCTTATCCTCCTCGATCAGGATATCGTACCGGCCATCTTTTCTGGTGTCCGGATCAATCACTCTGCCGTTTTTTATCAGTATACTCATCTTTTGGATTCCTTTCTGTAAAACATCCCAAGGCATGCCATGCACACCCAGCATTTTCTTCTATCATTCTACCATACCAGAGGAAATGCCGCAAACCTTTTTTCGTCTCCTTGATTTTTACAAATGCAGATGCTATGATAAGTTTTAAAGAACAGCTGCCGGATTTTGCCGGCAGATACCACGGAGGTAGCTTTATGACTGTAAAACCGCCAGATTTTGGTGGAAAACCGTACCGCTCGCTGGATTATCATCTGCGGGACCGCTACGGTGAAAAAATTTACAAAGTCTCTTTAGACGGCGGCATGACCTGTCCGAACCGCGACGGCACGCTCGGAAAGTGCGGCTGTATTTTCTGCAGTGAAGGCGGAAGCGGTGATTTTGCCGGTGACAGGACACACCCGATCCATCAGCAGATTGAGGAACAGAAGGCCCGCCTTTCCCCGAAATTTCCGGCAACGCATTTTATCGCCTATTTTCAGGCTTACACCAATACTTACGCTCCGCTTTCATATCTGGAGCGTATTTTTACAGAGGCGATTGAACACGAAGACATCGTCGGACTTTCGATCGGCACAAGACCGGACTGCCTGCCGGACGAGACGCTGGATCTGTTATCGGAGCTGAATAAAAAGAAACCGGTCACGGTAGAGCTTGGGCTTCAGACGATCCATGAACGAACAGCCGCTTTTATCCGCAGAGGCTATAAACTTTCCTGTTTTGAAGATGCACTTGAAAAACTGCAGGAACGTAAATTAGAGACGGTCGTTCATACGATTCTTGGTCTTCCGGGCGAAAATACGGAAAATATCCTGGAGACCATGCGTTACTTAAATGCACACCACATTGACGGCATCAAGCTGCAGCTGCTCCATGTGCTGAAACACACCGATCTGGCAGCTTATTATGGGCAGACCGGATTTCACATTTTATCGGAAGATGAATACGTCGATCTTGTGATCCGCTGTCTGGAAGTGCTCTCGCCGGATATCACGATTCACCGCCTGACCGGGGACGGTCCGAGCGATCTGCTGATCGCACCGCTCTGGAGCCTGAAAAAACGCAGCGTCCTCAACCATATCCACCACGAACTGAAAGTCCGTGATACCTGGCAGGGACGTCTGTTTACCGAATGAAATTCAAGTCGGACACAGTTGAAACCTGACACGCTTTTGCAGAGATTTTTTACATAAGGAGGCATTTTATGGCTGAACCATTTACGCTTTATAAATTAATCATCTTATATATGCTTGACCGCGTGGATTTTCCGCTTACAAACAGCCAGATTTCCAGTTTTCTGCTTGACCGCGGCTACACAAACTATTTCACGCTGCAGCAAGCTTTTTCAGAACTGGAAGAAGCCAATCTTGTTAAGCCACAGACCATCCGCAATACCACACAGTTTCAGCTGACAAAGAGCGGACGCGAGACACTTGGCTATTTCTGTGACCGCATCCCGAATGCAATCCAGGAGGAAGCCGATCAGTATCTTCAGGAACACAAGATTGAGCTGCGAAATGAGGTTTCGGTCACGGCGGATTATTACCGTACCACGGCAAAAGAATATGCCGTACACTGTGTCATAAAAGAAAAAGAGTCCGATCTGATCGACCTGACTCTTACGGTTCCGGACAAAAAACAGGCAGAAGCTATGTGCAAGTCCTGGAAAAACAAATGCGAAATGGTCTACCAGTTTCTGATGACACAGCTCTCCTGAACACCTGGCAGAATTGAAGTTCGAAGTACAGAACCATTCTGCCCTGCATTTTATTCTTCATGCAGCCAGTCCAGATGCTTCCTGATCTGCTGCTCATATCCGCTGTCACTTGGCTCATAAAACTTCACTTCGCCGAGTTCATACGGCAGATAACGCTGCTTTGAGAAATGTTTCGGGAAATCGTGGGCATATTCATAACCAATGCCCCTCCCCAGCTTCCCTGCTCCGCCATAATGTGCATCCTGCAGATACGGCGGCACGGAAGCTTTTTTATTTTTCACCGATTCCATTGCCGAAAAGATCGCATTCGTTGCTGCATTGCTCTTCGGAGCACATGCCACATAGATTGCTGCCTGAGAAAGGATCAGCTGCGACTCCGGCATACCGACACGCTCGACAGCCTGTGCCGCCGCAACCGCCACCTGAAGTGCCTGCGGATCTGCATTGCCGACATCTTCGGATGCACAGATCATGATTCTTCTGGCGATAAAGGTCACACTTTCTCCGGCATAGAGCATTCTTGCCAGATAATAAACTGCCGCATCCGGATCTGATCCCCGCATACTCTTAATAAAAGCAGAGATCGTATCGTAGTGATTATCTCCCGCCTTATCGTAGCGGATCACACGTTTCTGGATACACTCTGATGCCACGTCGATCGTAAAGTGGATTTTCCCGTCTGCAGAACGCTCCGTTGTCAGCACACCAAGCTCTACAGCATTGAGTGCAGACCTGGCATCGCCGTCTGCCGCTTCTGCCAGAAAATCTGCCGCTTCCTCATCCATGCAGACATCATATGCCCCCATACCGCGTTCGCTGTCCGTGACCGCACGCAGAATCAGTTTTTTGATATCTTCTTTTTCAAGCGGTTTCAGTTCAAAAACTTTGGATCTGGAAAGCAAAGCACCGTTGACTTCAAAATAAGGATTCTCCGTTGTCGCCCCGATCAGCACCAGTGTCCCGTCCTCAACAAACGGAAGTAAATAGTCCTGCTGCCCTTTGTTAAAACGATGGATCTCATCTACAAACAGAATCGTCCTCTTTCCATACATGCCCATCCTCTGTTTTGCCTCGGCAACAACTTCTTCCATATCTTTTTTACCTGCCACCGTAGCATTGATCTGCGTAAAAGCCGCACTCGTTGTACCGGCGATCACTTTTGCGATCGTTGTCTTTCCGGTTCCCGGCGGTCCGTAAAAAATAACGGAACTGAGTTTATCTGCTTTGATCGCCCGGTAAAGCAGTTTATCTTTTGCCAGAATATGCTGCTGTCCGACAATCTCATCCAATGTCCTGGGCCGTATCCTGGAAGCAAGCGGTGCTTCACTCTCCATTTTCGTTTCTCTCATATAATCAAATAAATCCAAAGTTCTTCCTCCCCTCCTGTGTTTCTTTTTCGTTTGAAAGATACCGCACAAGTAACTCCGTCACAAAGTAACTTTCTATGACATCCTGTCATTCCAGTACAAGTTTATCTGCGGTTACAAATGTATAGCCCTGCTCCTTTAACAAATCCACGATCCGAAGTGCCGCTTCCACCGAAGCTTCATAGCGGTCATGCAGCAGGATAATGGCATTTTCTTTTGCCTCAGACATCACTTTTTCTACGATCTGATCCGCATTTTCTGTTTTCCAGTCCAGCGGATCGATGGTCCAGAGCACCGGAAACATCCCAAAACCGCACTCCAGGTTTTTGTTCCATGCCCCAAAAGGAGGTCTGATATATTCGGTGTCATAACCGACAATGCTTCTGACCAGCTCGCTCGTTTTTGTAATCTCTTCACATGCCTGTTTATCCGACATTTTTGTAACGTCCACATGGGACCAGGTATGGTTTCCGATCAGATGTCCATCTTCTGCCATCTGCTTTACCAATTCTTCATTTCCTTCAATATTTTCCCCGATCAGAAAAAAGGTTGCCTTTACGCCTCGTTTTCGCAGACCGTCCAGCAGCTTTTTCGTATAGACTGGATGTGGTCCGTCGTCGAAAGTCAGGGCAATCTCAGGCGGAATATCCGCTGATGCCGGAAGTGATCTCCCACACCAGCGGATATATTCCACACTGCCGATTCCGATTCCGGCAAGCAGTACAAACAGATAGATGTGAAAAAGCATGTTTTTCCAGTTTCTGTATAAAAATCCTTTCACCGGAATTTCGCCCTTTCCGTTTCTTTCATGCTATCCTATGTCTGCCGGAATCCTTCTATGCTATGTTTTATGATCTTACTTTGCCTGCCGCAATGCCTCCTTTTGCCAGCAGCTTGCTGTAAGCTTTCTTTTTGTTCTTCGACACTTTTACGGTTACTTTTTTCGAAACGCCCTTAAATGCCGCCTTTTCTACTTTCTTCAGAGATTTTACTTTCTTCAGGCTGATGTTCTTTAACTTTTTATCGCCTTTGAATGCATTTTTGCTGATGGTCTGCAGTTTGCTGCCGTTCACGGTAACTTTCGTCAAGTTTTTGCAGTTTTCAAATGCACTTCTGCCAATCTTTTTCACATTGCCTCCGATGAGCACGGAAGTCATCTTTTTATTGCCCTTAAAGGCGTTTGCCGCAATACCGGTCACTTTGTAAGTCTTACCATTTGCTTTGATCGATGCAGAAATTTTTACAGCTTTCTTTGTTTTGCCCTTTGCTGCCATGCTCTTTACTTCCACGGTGTCATTTCCGGTGATCGTGTAGTTGAACACTCCGGCTGCATCTGCGATCACATCTCCGATCTTTCCGGCAGAACCAGAAGTGTTCTGGTCGGATTTGTTGTCCTTTGGTTTTTCGGTCTGATTCGGTTTCTCCGTCTGGTTCGGTTTTTCCGTTTCATTCGGCTTTTCGGTCTGGTTCGGTTTTTCTGTCTCAGTCGGTTTTTCCGTCTCAGTCGGTTTTTCTGTTTCAGTCGGCTTGTCTTCTCCTGTTTTTTCCGGAACGGTCAGTCTGATCTGTGCCGCACTGCTGAAACATTTTCCTGCCTGTTCGGAAGTTGCATCCTTTACGACAAATTTCACATATTTTGCGGTAACTGGTTTGTCAAAAGAAGCCAGTTTCCAGGAAGTGTCTGCCGTCCAGTTTCCTTCTGCCGCTTTTGTATAATTCTCGCCGTCCATACTGGTGTAGATCTCGTAAGCTTTGATGATACCGTTAAGACCTCCGCCCTGTCTTGGCTGATAACGAAGTCCGCCAAGTTTGACTGCCTCTTCCATTGTAAAAATCAGATAATGTTTCTCGTAGGAAGTCATGTCAGCTGCGTTGGTGTAATTAGTATGCCAGATTGTATCGGAACTTCCATCCAGGACATTGACTGCTGCACCGTTCTCCTGGCTTGTCTCTTCCGAACCTGCAGTTACAGTCACTTTTCCGGTGTAATCGTTTGCACCATTTGCTGCCAGATCTTTGGAACTGTAATTTTTCAGGATATCTTCCCCGAGTTCTTTTAAGTTTTTGCCGGATGCCTCTGTCGTGTATTCTGTGTGACTTCTTGCAAATGCCCACTCAAAAGCAAACCAGTTGATGTTCTGTGTGCTTTCGCCTTTCAGTTCTGCCTTTTTCTGATTGATCCACATCGTCCAACGCTGTTTGTAGAAGTCCTGTGTAAGACCTGCCCACTGACGGTTGGAGTAGTCTTTCAGTCCGCCGCTCTCTGCCTGCGGATAAGAAGCCCAGGTAGTTACCAGCGATTTCGCATTCAGTTCGTAGATATCTTTTGTGAAGTCATCGTCACCCTCTGCCAGTTTCTTCGCCTGTTCTGTCCAGGTTCCGAACAGAAATTCTTTTCTGGTTCCGAGCACTTCTTCCACTTTGTCGATCAGGCTTAAAAACTGATCGGATGCCTCGTTAAATTTCGCAAGATCACCGGACCGATAAGCACTTACCATCTCTCTGTGATATTTCTGGGAAGAGTTTGACAGTACCTGTTTGAGAACATCTGCCAGATCATAGAGATAACCGTCGCTCTTTTTCAGGGTATCGTAATCTTCAAGCAGCAGCTCTGCTGCTTTTTCCAGCTCTTCCATATCGTAGCCGATCACTGCATTTCCCCAGGTTGATGCCGCACCGATACTCTCTGCCGGGCGTGCATTGATGTAGGACTCCGGTGCACCCTGACCACGCATGTTCAGTGATGCCTTGTAAACGGTGTTTTCGAGGATCTTCATTGCCTCATACGCAGATTCACTCTTGGCTCCGTAACGTCTTGTCACATAATCTTTGAGCCACTGGTCGGTGTCGATCTCTGTCAGCGTTTTTGTTGCATCGTCACACCATACCGTTTCAAATAATAAATCATAAAGGACCGGGTTGTTCTGAGAACCTTCCGGTGTAATACCGATACCGGTCAGCATTTCACTGTTGTTTGCCGCATCAACAACGCCGCTGACAATATTGTCCATATGTCCGTGCAGTCCCATACGTCCGCCGAAGTTGTTCAGCATACAGTAAACCCACGGTGTCTTCTGAAACTCTTTTCCGCCGGAGTAACTGCTGTCGTTCCAGTGTGTGTCCTTCTCTGCATAAAGATCCAGCACAAGTGCGTGCTCTTTTCTTCCGTTCAGTCCGTTTATCAGTCCGGCACTCGGGTTGCCCTGCCATGCCTGGATCACCCAGACTGCATCCTTGTCAAACTCCAGCATGGAATTTAACACTTCTGAACTTACATCACTTGTGGACATGTCACCGGTATTTCCGCCCTCATGGAATGGATCTGTCGCATAATAATGTGTTACATCTCCATAGACATTTTTCTGACACTCATAAAATAATTTTGCATATTTATCGTATGCCGCTGTGGTGGTACGCAGCATGTACGGACGCTGGAAGGAGCACCAGGTTCCCTGTGGGATCACATCGTTGCCTGTCAGTGCATACGCTCCTTTTGCCTTGCTCTGCACATCAACCGGAACCATGCCGCTGTATCCCTGAAGGATCGGCTGCATGCCGAGTTTCCGCATGATCAGCTGGTTCTTTCTTGCAAGCTCCGTTCTCTTGGTAAACCAGGAGTCATGGACCGGTCCGCCGTATCCGGAAAGGTTTGCCATATATGCCCATGCATAGTAGGCAGGTCCTGCGATATAATCTTTGATCTCTTCATGCGTATAGCCAAGTGCACTTAAAAATTCTCTCCAGACTTCTTCCTGTCCGGTGATATCCAGAACGATGTTGACACCATTGAGTGCCAGCCAGTCAAGTTCTTTTCTCCACTCATCCTCGCCCCAGAATGCCATAGAGTAGGACATCGTACAGTAGTTGTACGCATAACGCAGTGCCACTTTGCACTCTTTATGTACTTTTGATCCGACTTTTACAATACTTTTTGGCATCGTTACCTGATCACCGACCTGGGTGATGCTCACCTTGCAGTAATATTTCAGATAATAGTTCAGGCCGTTTGCGATCGTCACACCGCTGTTGCCGGTGATCTTCACTTTACCGTTCACATCTTCGATCTCATAATAATCGGCTGCACCTTCTGCCTTGTCTTTTACTTCAAAGGTAAACCAGTTTTTGTACTGCTTACCAAGGTTACGGCTGACAATACCATAAACTTCATCGATCGTATCCTGCGTGGTAACTTCTGTATTGTATGCGGATTCTACATAGGAAACCGGTGCCTGAAATGCGGCTTTTTTTGCTTCCCCGCTCTTTGTTCCGAGGATACGAACTTCATTCAGCACGGCTTTGGAACTTGCAGAATTGTAGGAAAGCAGGATACGCACACTGCTTGCTTTCTTTCCTTCTGCCTGATAAACCTCTCCTCCATCCGGACAGGCATCGGTACCGGTTTTTTCCGCAAATTTGCTGTAATTCTGACCATCGTTGCTGTAGTACAGCGAATACTGGGAATAGCCGTTTTTCGGGGTGTAAACTTCAATCCTTGACAGATCATACTCTGCTCCAAGATCAAAATCCACATATGCCGGATACTGGTCTGCACTCCAGGTATTGCTTAAATTTCCGTCAACAATGCGGTTCAGGGTGTCCTGACTGTAGTTGCTGTGCAGTGCGGTGCTTTTCCATACGATATTTTCAGTATCCGCCTCTGCGATCGTTGCTTTGTTTGCAAGGATCTGGAACTCTGCCAGAGACAGAATGTTATTTTTTCCATCATCGTTTGCTGCCTCAAAAACAGCCTTTACGGATTCGTATTCCAGATCTTTGACAGCAGAATCCACATCAGCTGCGTTGATCTTTACTTTGTTTGCATCACCGGTATTGATGTTTCCGGTCGCAAACGGCTGTGTTTCATAAGAGCCGTTTTTTGTTGCTTTTCCGTAAAGCTTATAGGTATAGGATGCATTTTGATTGTCCTTTGGCAGTGCCAGAATAATCTGACGCATCTTCTGCTCTACGCCAAAACCAACTTCTGCAAAGGTCTCACTGCTGCCGGCTGCAAAGGTTTTCTCCTGAAGAGGAGATGCCGTTGTCTCATCGTTGTCGGTGATTTTTGCTTTGTCTGCGGATGCATTGACTTCGCTTTTCAGTGTCAGACTCTGCTTTCTGGTAGCAGCGATGTTTTCCAGTTCAACTGTTTCTTCCGCACCGTTATCAATATAAACTTCTGCCTCTGCGATCGCCGGCCAGAAAGCGCCGGTTGCACCGTTGTTCTTCGGATTGGAAAGTTCCACATACAGATGAGTCATCGCCTGGGCATTTTCAAATTCAAACGTATAGCCATCATCAAATTTTGCAGTCTTTGCAGATCCCGGTACACTGACCAGATCACTTGTTACGTTGTTCAGTGCATATTTCAGGGATACATCCATGCTCCACGGTGTATGGCCGGATTCGAATTTCAGCACTATTTTTTTCACACATTTCGTGTTTGCCTTCGGCAGTGCAAACGTTACCGTACATGGCCAGTTCGCCCCGTTATTCACCCACAAACTAGAAGGATTTCCATCCACCATATTTTCCTTGACGTTGGCTCCTTCCTCGCTTGGAACGCTGATTTCACAGTCGGCTGCGATATTAGAAAGACCACTCTCTGCCTGTGTCTTCACTTTCTGCTCCTGCACCTGTGCATTCTGGACTGGTGCAGCCATTGCCCCAATGCTTCCTACCGGAACTGCCGTGAACATCATTACAGAAGCAAGCAGAACACTTAAAACTTTTTTTCCTTTCATAAAGTCCCTCCATCTTTTGTTTTATTTTCAGTTACCCTCTTTTATTTTCCAAACAGTCCTTGGAAGAAATTTACGATCGCATCAATGATCCGTGTAAAGAAATTCCCAACGCTCTCTTTATCCACATGGAAATCCAGATCTTCCAGTTTCTGATACAAATCTTTTGCCTGATCCTTCAGTTTATCCACATCCAGATCCAGTCCCTCTATCTTTTTCATCAGTTCTGCGATCTGCTTCTGATTTTCTTCGGAAAGCTGAATATCCAGCTGATCGCATGCTTGATCCACCACATTTTGAATATCCTCTGCACTGGTCAGTTTGTTCTCTGCCACTTCCTGTTTTACCAGTGCCATCAGATCTTCTGCTTTTTCAGAATCTCCGATATCCTCCACCAGTTTGCCGGTCAACACCAGTTCATCGTTTGCCGCATCGAGATTCTCATCGTCAATCTCTTCCCCGGTCATGGTCTCATACGCCTTGATCGCACCGACCAGTGCCGCCGTTCCGGAAATCGAAAACGGTCCTGCCACCGTGATATCCGCATCTTCGATGCCGGCCGTCAAAAGTGCATTGCGATACATACCTTCGGTACAGTAGGAAATATTTTTCGTTGTTACATGGATGCCGTTTCCGGCTTCTTTTCCAACAACCAAAACCGATGACAACGCCCTGGTGCCGATGATCGAAGCATCCAGATACTTATCCAGATATTCATGTTCATCCGCATTGGTGATGCTGATGATATCATAATCATCCACGTTGATGTCACTAAGTCCGAGCAATGATAAAACTGTCATCTGTTCCTGTGGGCTTAAATCCGCTCCCAGTGCAAGATATGGCTTGTCGATGACTGCATCCACGCGGTCTGCAAAGACCGTGACACCGGAAGTAAGCAGCATTGTCGCTGCCAGAAGTACTGCTGTAAGTTTTTTTCTCATATATTTTCCCCTTTCTGTCTGATTCAAGTCGAACGCACGCGAGAATTGCTCCGTTACAAAGTAATTCTTACCATTCGTCAAGCGGATATTCGCAATCCGCTTTGCTGCTTGATTTAGTAAAAAAAGCGAACGCCGTGAAACGTCCGCTCTCTTATTCTAAAATTCGGCAAACTCATCTGCAAGTGCCGCAAATTCTTTTAAGGTCAATGTCTCCCCACGTACATTTGCCGGAAAACCAAGCTTTTCAAAAGCTGTCTGGATCTGTTCTTTCGTTGCTGCAATCTCCGGTGAATTATTCAGGCCGTTGAGCAGCGTTTTTCTTCTCTGGTTAAAAGAAGCTCGGATGATCCGGAACATCAGACTTTCATCCTTTACCGTGGTAGGCGGATTTTCATGCAGGGTCAGTCGGATGACCGCACTTCCGACATTCGGACGCGGCATAAAGCAGTTTGGCGGTACATTTGCCACGATATATGGCTCTGCATAAAACTGCACTGCCAGAGACAGTGCCCCGTAATCTTTGGTGCCCGGTCCTGCCTGCATACGCATGGCAACTTCTTTCTGAACCATAACGGTAATGCTCTTTACCGGCACATGGCTCTCGAAAAGTCCCATGATGATCGGTGTCGTAATATAATACGGAAGATTTGCCACAACCTTGATCGGTCTGCCCTGATTGTATTCATCCGCAAGTTTCGCAATGTCCAGTTTCAGGACATCTTCATTGATCACGGTTACATTTTCGTAATCTGCCAGCGTCTCGGAGAGGATCGGGATCAGGTTGCGGTCGATCTCCACTGCCACAACTTTTCCGGCTGCCTCTGCCAGATACTGCGTCATCGTTCCGATACCAGGTCCGATTTCCAGTACACAGTCATCCTTTGTGATATCTGCCGAAGCGATGATCTTGTTCAGCACATGGGCATCGATCAGAAAATTCTGCCCGAATTTCTTCTGAAAGGCAAAATCATATTTTTTAATTACTTCTATGGTTTTCTGTGGATTTGATAATTTCTCCATTTTTTCCTGCCTTTCAGTCTGTGATGCGGTACATATTTCTTGCATTTTCGTAAGTAACCTGCTCTGCCTCTTCTCTGGAAATGCCCTTTAACTCTGCGATCATGTCGAGCACATAGGAAATATAGGCAGAACAGTTGCGTTTTCCGCGAAACGGCACCGGTGCCAGATATGGGCAGTCTGTCTCCGTCAAAATCCGCTCAAGTGGAATACTCTCCACCACTTCTTTTAAAACTCTTGCATTTTTAAACGTGACAACACCGCCGACACCGATGTAATAGCCCATCTTGATATACTCTTTTGCCATCTCTTTCGAGCCGGAAAAACAATGTATCACACCTCCGGTCGTTCCGGCGTGCTCACTTTTGATCAGATCAAACGTATCCTGTGCGGCCTCGCGGCTGTGCACAATGACCGGAAGATCTACCTCTTTTGCAAGCTCCATCTGCTTTTTGAACCATTCCTTCTGAAGCTCGTGGGACTCTTTATCCCAGTAATAATCAAGACCGATCTCGCCGACTGCGACTGTTTTTTCCATGGTGCACATTTCTCTGAGATGCTGCATCTTCACCTCATCCAGTTCACCGACATGATCCGGATGCACGCCGACTGCCGCATAGACATGCGGATAACGCATAGAAAGCTCCACACTGTCCTTTGCCCCCTGAAAACTTGCACCTACGTTTACAATACAGCCGACACCCTGCTCTTCCATCGTGGAGAGCAGGCAGTCTCTGTCTTTGTCAAATGCCTCATCATCATAATGAGCGTGACTGTCAAAAATCATACATTCTTTTCCTCTTAGCAGATCTCTGCTCCGGACGGCATTTTCTTTTCCGGTACCATCAGGGAAAGTTCTCCGTTCTCATCCTCTGCACACAGCAGCATACCTTCCGAAAGAACTCCGGCAAGTTTTGCAGGTTTTAAGTTTACCAGTACCATGACTTTTTTGCCGACCATTTCTTCCGGTGTATAATGTGCCTTAATTCCGGATACGATCTGTTTTACCTGGCTGCCGATCTTAACCTGAGAGCAGAGCAGTTTTTTGGATTTTTTCACTGCCTCGCAGGAAATGATCTCGCCTACCTGGAACTGCATTTTGCCGAATTCTTCAAATGTGATCTCATCTTTCGGCTCGATATCAATGCCTTTTTCCTCTTCTTTTACTTCTTCTTTTACCGGATGAAGCTCTGCAACTTTTGCCATCACTTCATTGATATCCATACGTGCAAAGAGGATTTCCGGTTTCTCGGTTACTTTATTGCCTGACGGATACAGACCAAAGGTATCCATCTGGGAAAGCTTGCGTTTCTGTGCTCCGAGCTGTGCCAGTACTTTATCAGAAGTCTCTGGCATGAAGGATTCCAGAAGTGTTGCTCCGATGCTGATGGACTCTACCAGATTGTAGAGAACCGTTGCCAGACGCTCTTTTTTTGCCTCGTCTTTTGCCAGTGCCCACGGCATCGTCTCGTCGATGTATTTGTTGCAGCGTTTGAACAGTGTAAAGATCTCGGTGATCGCATCTGCCACACGCAGCTCTTCCATTTTTGCAATGACTTTGTTCGGTGTTTCCAGAACGACTTTCTTTAATTCTTCATCCACCGGCTCGTTTACATTCTTATTTTCTACCACGCCGCCGAAATATTTATTGGACATGGAAACCGTACGGTTTACCAGGTTTCCGAGGGTATTTGCCAGGTCAGAATTCATACGCTCTACCATCAGCTCCCAGGAGATCACACCGTCGTTTTCAAACGGCATCTCATGCAGAACGAAGTAACGCACGGCATCCACGCCAAAGAAATCAACCAGCTCATCGGCATACAGTACATTTCCTTTGGATTTGCTCATCTTGCCGTCGCCCTGCAGCAGCCACGGATGTCCGAATACCTGTTTCGGAAGCGGCAGATCCAGTGCCATCAGAAAGATCGGCCAGTAAATGGTATGGAAACGGATGATATCCTTACCGATCAGATGCAGATCTGCCGGCCAGTCTTTCTTGAACTGCTCGCTGCTGTTTCCGTCACAGTCATAACCGATACCGGTGATGTAGTTGGTCAGTGCATCCAGCCATACATAAACGACATGTTTCGGATCAAAATCTACCGGAATGCCCCATTTAAAGGAAGTACGGGATACGCACAGATCCTGCAGTCCCGGAAGAAGGAAGTTGTTCATCATCTCATTTTTTCTGGAAACCGGCTGGATAAATTCCGGATGGGTGTTGATATGCTCGATCAGACGGTCTGCATATTTGCTCATACGGAAGAAATAAGCTTCTTCTTTTGCAGGCTGCACTTCACGTCCGCAGTCCGGACATTTGCCGTCAACCAGCTGAGACTCGGTAAAAAAAGACTCGCAAGGTGTACAGTACATACCTTCATAATGTCCCTTGTAAATATCTCCCTTATCGTACAGTTTTTTGAAGATCTTCTGTACCTGTTTTTCGTGGTCTGCATCCGTTGTACGGATAAATTTATCGTAAGATGTGTTCATCAGATCCCAGATTCTTTTGATCTCTGTGGAAACTTCATCCACAAAAGCCTTCGGTGTCACACCTTTTTCTTCTGCTTTCAGCTCAATCTTCTGACCGTGTTCATCGGTTCCGGTCTGGAAGAACACATCATATCCCTGCTGTCTCTTAAAACGGGCAATGCTGTCTGCCAGCACGATCTCGTAAGTGTTTCCGATATGCGGTTTGCCGGATGTATAGGCAATCGCAGTTGTCATATAAAATTTCTTTTTATCCATTTCTGCCTCCTGTATAATAAGCTGTTGGGAGCAAGTTTTTGCCCCCAACAGCTTTTAACGCTTATTTCTACCGTAACATACGACGGTTTTTCTGTCAAGATTTCCTGACTGTGAAGTTATGGAACGGTTATACAATTTCTTAGAAATAACCAAAGTTTTTGCTCTTTGTATTCCAGTAGTAGAGTCTTCCGGATTTATTGACCTTGGAGCCGTTTTTCTTTTTGGTTTCTACATACATATAGTAAGTCTTCTTCGGGTTGATCTTTTTGCCTTTAAATTTACGGATGGTCAGCTTTGTGGTGTTTTTGCCGACCGATTTTACTTTTTTATAACCTTTTTTCGGCTTTGTAGAGATATACACATCATATCCGCTTGCTCCGCCGACTTTTCCCCACTGGAAGCTCAGGCTGCCTTTTTTCACCTTGATGCTTGTCTCTTTGATACGTGCCTGGTTGAAACACTGAATCTTTGCCTTCGGTGTAGCATAAGTCTTTCCATTTACCGTCTTGAAAGCCTGAATGGTTACCGTGTAAACTTCATCTTTCATCTTATCGAAATATGCACTGTAAGCATAGCTGTTCAGTTTCTGTGTCTTGCCGACACGTCTGCCTTTGCTGTTATACAGGGTCACTTCCACCCGGTCTGCAGTCTCAACTTTATCCCATGTTACTTCCAGCTTGTTGATAAAGTACCACCAACGCTCCTGTCTGAAATTATGGACGGCTGCCGGGATTGTCTCAACCTGTCCGCTTACCGGTGAACTTGTTTTTGTTCCATTTGATGTGTAAGCTTCTACACGCACATTGTAACGCTTACCATCTTTCAGTCCGGTCAGTGTATAGGATGGTGTCTTGGATTTTCCAACCAGCTTCATATCACTGTAACTTTCTCCAAGATAAATATTATATCCTTCTGTTGTAAGTGTATTCATAGAGCTTGCATACGTCTGTTCCCAAGTGATACTTGCACTGTTTTTAGTCATGGCTGTCTGCTGAAGATTCCCCAGTGACACATAATAATATGCATTCTCTGCTGCCTGTACCTGTTTCGCTCCGGTTCCTGCTACAGTTCCGACACTTCCTGCTGCCAGAATCATTGCCGTAAGAAGCATCATACTAAGTTTTTTTCCTTTTTTTATCATGTTTTTCCTCCTTTGCCTTGTGTTGTGGTTTTGGGTTCTGAACTTTTTCTAAAATTAACTCAATGAGTCATACGTGATTTTTCCGTGCCTTGCACTCTCAAAATCACGAAAACATTCGAAATCCGCTCATTTTTTTACAAAAATGGCTGCTTTCTCATGTTTTTGCGGTCCCCATAGACACAAACACGTATGCAAGCATCCGTTTTGTGTCCATTTGTCCCTTTGACTCATTATATCATTTTTCTGCTTTCACCGCTACTCTTTTCTGCAATGGCAGGGAAATTTTTTCCACAATCAAGAAGGAACACATCATCAGCATTGCACCGATCACAAACCGCACACCCGGATGTTCTCCAAGAATCAGGATTGAGAGAATACATCCAAATACGCTCTCAAAAGAAAGGATCACGCCGCTTGTGGAAGTTTTCACATATTTCTGTCCAAACACACTGAGCAAATACGGCACAACCGTGCAGAAGACTGCCAGATAAGCGATGCTTCCGATGTTCATGCCGGACATGGCTGCCGGATGTGGCTCCAGGATCATCGCTGCCACAAGTCCCAAAATGCCGCCCGTTCCAATCTGAAGCATATTTAACAGAAAGCCGTCCTCTTCCCTTGCAAAAATCCCGGTCACAACAATATGGATCGCATAACACACTGCCGAGAGCAGCGAGATTAGATCTCCTTTGTTGACCCCGTCAAAACTTCCAAGCAAAATAAAGCCAAGTCCTACAATACAGACAAGTGCCGCCAGAATATCCGCCCTCTGCGGCTTTTTCCCGCGGATCACCCAGTAAATAAGCGGCAGGATCGCCACATAAGATCCTATAATAAAGGAAGATTTGGAAGAGGTCGTGTACTGCAGTCCGACCGTAAAGAACAGAAATTCAAAATACAGGACAATGCCCATGATGATGCCACGCTTTAACGTGCGGATGCTCATTTTTTTCATTCTTGGGATACAGACCAGAGTCATAATGATACCCGCCAGCAGAAAACGAAAGGCCAGAAGCCAGATCGGAGAGACATTCTCCAGCGTGTCTTTTAACACGCAAAAGGCACTGCCCCAGGTGAATGCCGCCAGGAACAGTGCGAAAATTGCAATTGTTTTTTTCATTTATTTTTCCTTTGTAATACTAAAGAGATGCCCACGAATTGCTCCGTCACAAAGTAACTCTCGCAATTTTCAGATGAACTGGTTTGTTTTTTCATCGTAGTGATAATCTATGCTGTCCATTTTCTCCAGAAGGTTCTGCCGGTTCAGTCCGCGGCAGGTACACAGTGCCTCCAGTGATTCATAATAATCACGCAGCTGTGTGTTTACATAGCTCAACAATATCATCGGATCTTTTGGAATCATACTCTACTCCTTTTTGCATACTTATGGAATTCCGGAGCGTCACTTCCAATCTCTGTGCCAGCCTGACATCTCTGTCCCGTTATCACATCATTCGACTTTCATTACTTCCGCTGCCAGTTTTCCGTCTTTGAGACCGATCACGATGGTGTCTTCTGTCTGTACATTTCCAGAAAGGATCATCCTTGCTGCCAGTGTCTCCACATTTTTCTGGAGGAAACGTTTCAGAGGTCTTGCACCATAGACCGGATCATAACCACCGTCTATGATATAGCTTTTTGCCTCATCCGTCAACTCCAGCCTGATCTCCTGGTCTGCGAGTCTGCGGTTCAGATCTGCCATCATCAGATCAACGATATTGCCGATGTTTTCTTTTGTCAGCGGCTTGAACATGATGATTTCATCCAGACGGTTTAAAAACTCCGGTCTGAAATGTGCCCGCAGGTCGTTCATGACCAGATCCTGGCTCTCCTGACGGATGCTTCCATCCGGCTCAATGCCATCCAGCAGATAAGACGAACCAATGTTAGAAGTCATGATCAGAATCGTATTCTTAAAGTCTACGGTTCTGCCCTGGGAATCGGTGATACGTCCGTCATCCAGTACCTGAAGCAGTACGTTAAAGACATCCGGATGTGCTTTCTCGATCTCATCAAACAGTACAACTGAGTACGGTTTTCTTCTGACTGCTTCTGTCAGCTGTCCACCTTCTTCATATCCTACATATCCTGGAGGTGCTCCTATCAGACGGGACACAGAATATTTCTCCATGTATTCACTCATATCAATACGCACCATATTCTGCTCATCATCAAACATACTTGCTGCCAGAGCTTTTGCAAGCTCTGTCTTGCCGACACCGGTAGGACCAAGGAAAAGGAACGAACCGATCGGCTTGGTCGGATCTTTGATACCAGCTTTGGAACGGATGATCGCATCGGTCACTTTTCTGACACCATCTTCCTGTCCGATGACACGTTTGTGCAGTTCATCATCCAGATGCAGGATCTTGGTACGCTCACCTTCGGTCAGTTTTGCAACCGGGATGCCGGTCCATCTGGAAATGATTCTTGCGATCTCTTCGTCTGTTACACGGTCATGTACCAGCGACAGATCTTTGCTTTTTACCTTTTCCTCTTCAATCTCCAGCTGTTTCTGAAGTTTCGGCAGTTCGCCGTACTGCAACTCTGCTGCTTTGTTCAGATCATAGCTTCTCTGTGCTTTTTCGATCTCTTTGTTCATATTTTCAATCTTTTCACGCAGCACGGACAGATTTTCAACAGAATGTTTCTCGTTATCCCACTGAGCTTTTTTGCCTGCAAAAGATTCCCGCTGTTCTGCCAGCTCCTTCTGCAGGTTTTCCAGACGCTCGGCACTTAATTTATCGGTCTCTTTTTTCAGGGCAGCTTCCTCGATCTCCATCTGCATGATTTTTCTTCGCTGTTCATCCAGCTCCGTTGGCATGGAATCCAGCTCGGTCTTGATCAGGGCACAGGCTTCATCGACCAGGTCAATAGCTTTATCCGGCAGGAAACGATCGGAAATATAACGATGAGAAAGCGTTGCAGCCGCTACCAGTGCACTGTCTGTGATCTTTACGCCATGATAAACTTCATAGCGGTCTTTCAGTCCACGCAGAATGGAAATTGTGTCTTCCACGCTCGGCTCGTCTACCATAACCGGCTGGAATCTTCTCTCCAGTGCAGCATCCTTTTCAATGTACTGACGGTACTCATCCAGCGTTGTCGCACCGATGCAGTGCAGCTCACCTCGTGCCAGCATTGGCTTTAACATATTGCCGGCATCCATCGCTCCGTCTGTCTTTCCGGCTCCGACGATCAGGTGCAGCTCATCGATAAAGAGAATGATCTGACCTTCGCTTTTTTTGACTTCTTCCAGAACGGCTTTCAGTCGTTCTTCAAACTCGCCGCGGTATTTGGCACCTGCTACCAGTGCTCCCATATCCAGTGAGAAAATCTTTTTATCTTTCAGTCCTTCCGGAACATCACCGCGGACGATACGCTGTGCCAGACCCTCTACAGCTGCCGTTTTACCGACACCAGGTTCACCGATCAGCACCGGGTTGTTTTTCGTTTTTCTGGAAAGAATACGGATCACATTACGGATCTCCGCATCTCGTCCGATCACCGGATCCAGCTTCTGATTTCTTGCTTTTTCCACCAGATCCTGACCATATTTATTTAACGTATCATAAGTTGCCTCCGGATTGTCCGTCGTCACACGCTGATTGCCGCGTACCGTGGAAAGTGCCTGCAGAAAACGTTCTCTTGTAATGCCGAACTCCTGAAACAGTTTCTTGATCTCCGGATTTGGATTCTTGATCATGGACAGGAACAAATGCTCTACAGAAACATATTCATCTCCCATAGCCTTTGCCTCGTCCTCTGCCTGAACAAGTACTTTATTTAAATACTGACCGATATAAACCTGTCCGCCGGAAACCTTGGTACGTTTCTCAAGTGCAGATTCTACCGCCTCGGTAAAATACGTTTTATCAATCTCCATCTTCTCGATCATCTTGAGGATGAGACTGTCTTCCTGTTTTAACAGGGCATAAAGCAGATGCTCCTGCTCGATCTCCTGATTGCCATATTCATATGCCAGTTTCTCAAGGCTGTTCACTGCCTCGATGGACTTCTGTGTAAATTTACTGATATTCATAAAAACACCTCCTGTTTGCCAGATGTTATATGTTTCTTTGTTATATTGAGAATATAACACCATTTATCAGCACTGTCAAGTGGTGAGTGCTAATTTTTTGTGAAGAATTTGTGAAGCCTACGAGCCATGCATATTTACAGGAAAAAACCTCCTTCAAGCTTGCTTGAAAAGGAGGTTTCTTTCATGGAACTATATAGGGCGACAGCCCGGCAGCGGGGGAATTCTTTCCCGAGCTGTGCATGGCGTAACATTTACTTTCGCACTCGATTTTCTTGATTTGACCACATTTTTACGACAAATTCTTGGCAAAGTCCTTCTTTGTTTACATATAACCGGATCTTATCCGGCTTTACTGCTATTTTCCCTTTTCCCGTAACTTTAATTGTTCTCATCATCTTTGCTCTTCCTTTCATTCTCATAATATTCATACCCATTGATTAAAAGCTCTATCATCTTCTTTGTCATCTGAATATACTTACCAAACGGATTAATCACAATTCCATTTACCTGTTCCCAATTAAGTGCCAGACGAAGTATTGATTCAATAGACTGATTCATCTGTACATTTCCAGCAGAACCCTTATGCATCTCTTCAGAAGATGTAAATACTCCAATCCATTCTTTTTCATCAGCATCTTTTACAGTCTCTATTTTAAGTCTTACATCATGGTCAAGCGAAATCGTGTCACCAGCCTTTACTTTACCTATCTGTTCTTCCGACATAAAAGGATTTTCCGTGATATATGGAACAATGACTTCTCCTGCCTGCTGCATTCTTGTTACCATAACTTCCATAAATAACAGCATTCCATTTTTATCCTGCTGAATATAATACTGGTCGATTGCTGCCTCAATCATCTGATTTGCCTGTATCTCATCCACTTCATCTGAATAAGTATCCACGCTCCTGCCAAGTACATGATCAAATTCATCAAGAACATCCGTCATCAATCCCTTGTCAATCCGACTTTTACACTCTGCAATCAGCACAGCAGGGATTCCATAAAATGCTTCTGCAATACTTCCTGTAATGGCTCCAAGTGTATCCGTATCTCCACCAAGTGATACTGCATTACGCACTGCGTCCTCAAAATCTTTGGATTCCAGAAATGCGATGATTGCCTCTGGCACTGTTTCCTGACAGCTTTCAACATGATGGTAGTAAGGTCGGATATTATCCAATGTTCTACTCAGATCATAATGAAATTCCCTCTCTATATACTCTTTGATTTCTTCTTTTGAAGAGCCATTCCTTGCCATGTATATTGCACTTGCTGTTGCTTCTGCACCCTTTATACCTTCCGGATGATTATGTGTCACATTTGCTGTCGCCCTTGCTACCTCTCTTGTTCTTTCAATTGAATCATAAAGCCAGCCTGCAGCTGACACTCTCATGGCTGAACCATTTCCATAGCTTCCGTATGGCTTCGGATTTTTTTCTTTAAGCCAATGTCTGAAGCTTCCACCATAACCTGCATGTGTATATCTTTTTCCCCAATCCTGCATATTGGATACTACCGCATCTTCAATTTCCTTTACTGCAGCTTCCGGTCCGACTGCAAGAAGAGCTTCTCCAACTGCTATTGTCATAACAGAATCATCTGTAAAGCCACAGCCTTCACTAAACAAATCAAACTTCTTTGTTTTATCACCTCTGTCAAACTCAAACGGGCTTCCAATAATATCTCCTAAAATCGCTCCGTACATGTATGCCTCCAATCCCCGGATTACTCCGGCACCTCTCTTTCACTGTTACAATATGAGTATAATTGAAAGGCATCTTCATATGGTCGCTGTTCGGGCGACACTTTTAGAAAATAAAAATGCCGGTGCAATATTGCATCGACACTAATATCCCTAACATTTTTCATTTTGTGCTGACCATACAGGCGTACCATATTTTTTCCTTGCCACATCACAGATTGCCATCAAAGCATAATAATTTACTCGATTAGGATAATGCACAGCAGGGTGATAATAATCAAGCACCAATGTATCCTTCCAAAGTGCCAACATATTATCCCATGTATCATCATTCTGTAATTCTTCTCCTAATACAAGTTTCAATAGACTGAGATTATTCCCACATACAATGATATCAGGTTGTATAATTTCCAATTCACGCTTTATTTCCAGCCTGTCTTCAATTGCGTATTTTTTCAAATCTTCATATTCAGATTCGCTTCCGCCATTGCTTTTTTTCACATTGACCACTGCAATCCGGTCAATTATTGCTTTTTCCTTAGAACGTAATACTTCATCGTCATACTCACAGATATTATCGTTAAATGCATTATATATTGCCTGTGTCCATATTGCTACCTTTCTCCACATAGTCCATGGACGTTCACAATCATGCAAATCTTCTACCAGATTATAACCATTTTCATTAGAAGTGTATGCTTCCTTTAAGAAATAACATACTCTTGGTGTATGCTGTGCTTCCCATTTTTTCTCACACACTATGCCATCTCTAATAAAACGCTTA
Source organism: Ruminococcus sp. MCC718 (assembly GCF_018783905.1). NCBI lineage: Bacteria > Bacillati > Bacillota > Clostridia > Eubacteriales > Oscillospiraceae > Ruminococcus > Ruminococcus sp. MCC718. The sequence goes on along the minus strand of NZ_WQNP01000015.1, from coordinate 956 downwards.
TATCCGTTATTATTATGTTTTTCTTCCCAATCGTCCATTAAAAGTTTTATATCTGTCTCTCTACTCATGAATATTTTCTCCTATACTCCAAGAATTTCATTCGTATACTTAAATAATGTCACATTCAACTGCATAATATCATACTGCTTATCAATAATAGCTTTCTGTACAATCAAATCAACCTTGCTGCTTGGGCTGAATGCCCAGTCCGCTCTGGCAAGCAAGTCTTTTGACTGTTCCAGATCAAGCTGAAGTGCAATACAGAGTGCCATTACCGTCTTTTTCTTTGGATGATAATTCTGGTCACACTGAATCTTTGAAAAATGTTTCCTGTCAAGGTTTGCCCGTTTCCACACATCCTTATTATCAAGATGTGCTTCATCAATCAACTCAAATAATTTGTCATGAAAGGAAACTCCTATATTTGCCAGCTGATCTTCCAATGAAATATTTTCTAACGGCATGAGCAACTCTGTCATGCCCGTATCTGTCATTTCCTCAAGTGGATAGTTGTCTTCTTCTCTTTGAAGCATTTCTTCATTGAAATCTTCTTCTGCCAATTCTTTTATACGAGTACTTCTTCTGCTCCTTAACGGATACTCTTTTCTATGGATTTCTCTGACGTAATTAGCATCAATATAAGAATCAATATTCCCAACAATCTGACCGGACAACTGGAAAGATCTTTTATCAAACACTACCAGTATGATTTCCATTTCATTTTCTGTAAGAAACTGGCTGAATACTGACACAGCAATCTGTAATGCTTTGTCCTTCGGGAATCCATATACTCCTGTCGAAATCATGGGAAATGCTATACGCTCACACTCAAGTTCCAATGCTTTCTGTAATGATTTTCGATAACAATTCTCAAGGATGTGAACTACCCATTGTCTAAAGCCAATGGGCTTCCTGCTTCGCAGACCTCGTAACCTACTATCTCCACAGGCGTTCAT
>NZ_WQNP01000114.1:0-1073 GCF_018783905.1 Ruminococcus sp. MCC718 | reverse complement strand
CCGGAATATATGGCTCTCATTCTCCGGAATGGTGGCTCTCAAAGTCCGGACAGGTGGCTCAAAGAGCCCTGGAATAATCAAAATCCCTGCAACAATAAGTATCCCACACAATGATACATCTATCGATGCAGAAGAACATTGTAAAAAAAATCTCATCTGATGTGGATAATTATGCTGCTTTTTCAGAAAAACGTTATCAAATGATCTACCAAATACAAAATTTTTTAAAAGAAGGCTGTAGTTACCGTGAAATTGCCAAACGTATGGGAATAGGTCGCAACACAATTGCAAAATATCGTAAAGGTGATCCAAAAGAATTAAGTATGTATGGAATTCATCAAAGCAAACTTGATCCATTTCATGATTTTATTATAGATTGTCTTAAAGAAGGATGGAGTAAAAGCAAAACTGTAAAGGCAATATACGAAAAAGGATATTCTGGATCCAAAAGCAATGCTTTTGATTATTTATGCAAAATAGAGCAAAAAGAAAATAAATGTTTTGAGCTACAGCCATATGTCAGAACAATGACGGAGTGTTTAAAATACAAAACCGGCAGTAAGGGAAAAGATAAAGATTATATTACACGAGAAGGTGTGTTTAGGTACATGTGGATGAATACTGAGCTTTCAGATAATCATAAGGAATATATTTATGAAAAGTATCCAAATATTTGGGAACTTCAATGCTGCATAAGAGAGTTTAGAAATATTTTTAAAAATCATAATGTGCCAATGCTCTATTTATTTGTTGAAAAATATAGTAAAAATCTTCTTAAACCCTTAAGAAGTTTTGCTGAGGGATTAAAAAGAGATATAGATGCAGTTGAAAATGCTGTAGCATATGATTACAGTAATGGATTTGTGGAAGGAACTAATAGCAGATTAAAAATGATAAAACGTACAATGTATGGAAGATGTGGCAGGCAGTTGCTTGAAGCAAAGTTGAGGTACATGGGATATAACAATAATAACGGATAATTGCGGAAGAACCGAGAATGAGAGCCATATATTCCGGTAATTCAGAGCCACCTTAGTGGGCTCTATTACATATATTTCCTTTATACTGTAAAT
>NZ_WQNP01000113.1:0-153983 GCF_018783905.1 Ruminococcus sp. MCC718 | reverse complement strand
CGCAAACCTCACGACGGAAGCCTTGCTACCGTCAGAGCGATTTGTTTTCGAATTCATCATGGCTGTATTATTTTACGCACTATTTTTTACGATACCGTTCGTTTGCACATTGCTAAAAGCTCCTGGCTTGCCGGGGGGCGCTTAAGCGGAACAGTCCTTTCATGCCAAATTACAAAACACGAAAAAACAGAGACACTGTAACGGTAGTAAATTTCCGTCACTGTGCCTCTGTCTTTTTTGTTTTGTACACAAGAAAGTTGATGCGGAAAGCTTTGGTTCTAAAACCTGTTTGCGTACACTGGCGGTGTGGAAGGCTGTTTCCTGCCAGCGTGTAAAATATGATATGAAGTGTTTTTAAAAACTATGGCCGTTCAAAAACGTATAGCAATGTGCAAAATGAACAATTCCCAAGAAGGCACTTTTACGTGCCCTTCGGGGAATTCGTTCATTTGCACATGCAATACTGTTCATTTGCAAACAGTATTTTAAAAACCCGGCATTTCCATTCCTTACACCTGCCGGGAAACCAACGGTCAATTTTTATTTGCCTGCTATCTGCACTGGCCTTTGAAAAATCTGTCACATTTCCGAGAGTTCACAGTAATGTGCATAAATCCCGCCTTTTTTCAGCAGTTCTTCATGTGTTCCGCTCTCTGCGATCCCATTATCGGCAACAACAAGAATCTGATCTGCCCCGCGGATCGTAGAAAGGCGGTGTGCGATCGTGATTGTGGTGCGGTTCTTTGCCAGTTCTTCGAGACTTTTCTGAATCCATCGTTCACTCTCATTATCCAGTGCACTCGTTGCCTCATCTAAAATAAGGATCGGCGGATTTTTCAGGAAAACTCTGGCGATGGAAATTCTCTGTTTCTGCCCTCCTGAGAGGCGTGTTCCGCGTTCACCGACGTAGCTGTCGTATCCATCCGGCAGTGACATGATAAAATCGTGAATATTTGCTTTTTTCGCTGCATCGACGATCTCTTCCATGGAGGCCTCTGGTTTTCCGTAAGCGATATTATCCCGGATCGTTCCGCAGAACAGATAGACATCCTGCTGCACCAGTCCGATCTGATTTCGCAGACTTTCAAGTGTCAGTCCTCTGACATCTTTTCCGTCAATCGTGATTTTTCCTTCCGTCACATCGTAAAAACGTGGAAGCAACGAACAGATCGTGGTCTTACCGCTTCCGGACGGTCCGACCAGTGCGATCGATCTGCCTGCCGGAATCCGAAAGCTGACATGAGACAGTACCGGTGTCTCATCATCCTGATAATGAAAGGAAACATTTTCATAAGATACATCACCACATACATTGGTCAGTGGTTTTGCATCTTCGGCATCCTGAATATCCGGTTCTGTCTCGATCACATCGAGAAATCTGCGAAATCCGGACAGGCCTTTCTGCATCATTTCTGTCAGCTCAACCAGGATCTGGATTGGGCTGATGAAGATTCCGATGTACAGAGCATACATGGCAAGATCTGCTGCTTCCATTTTTCCGTGTGCGATCAGCCATCCGCCAAAGACCAGGGTCACCAGATACATCAGTCCCTGGAAAAACAGATTGCTGCTCATAAAACTTCCCATACAACGATAGTTCGCATCTTTGGATACCAGAAATCCTTCGTTGCTCTTCTGAAATTTCTTCCGCTCAATCTCCTCATTTGCAAAAGACTGTACGACACGGATCCCGGAAAGGGTATCCTGAAGCCTCGCATTGATATCTCCGATCTTGCGTCGGTTATCCATGAACGTTGCCTGCATACGGCGATTCTGACGCAGGGAAAAGATCAGCATCAGCACAACCAGAAACAGAAGCGGCACTGCCAGTCTCCAGTTGATAAAAAATAAGAAGATAAAGGCTCCGACAATCTTAATCAGTGAAATGAACAGATTTTCCGGTCCGTGATGTGCAAGCTCAGAAATGTCAAACAGATCTGATACGAGTTTGCTCATCATCTGACCGGAATTATGCTGATTATAATAAGAGAACGACAGTTTTTCATAATGCTCAAACAATTCCTGGCGCATATCCCGCTCCATCCTTGCTCCCATCATATGCCCCTGACACGTCACATAATACTTGCACAACGCCTGTATTGCATACATAAGCAGCAATCCTGCCCCGATAGGAAGCAGTGCCTGTAAGATCACAGCTGCATCTTTTAAAAACAGTGTTTTTGTCAGACTGCGAAGGATCTGTGGAAATGCCAGATCCACAAAACTGATAATCGCTGCACACAGCAAATCCAGAAAAAACACACCTTTGTAAGGTGCATAATATTTCACAAACTTTTTCAGTGTCTCCACTTTTATTACCTTCTTTCGTTATTATGATTGAACCAAATCAAGGAAGTCCCCTGCTTCAATTGCGAATATCCGCTTGACACGCAAGACTTATCATGCGATTCTGGTCAGCCACCATATACCAATGAATACAAAATCGCCGCATGCCTATTGTAGCATGCGACGATTCTCGTTACAACTTGAACTTCTGTTATTCAAGAGATTCTTTTATTTACTTTACTTTCGCTACTTTATTATAAGTTGCCTTTTTGCTGATTTTTGCTTTCTGAAGGTTCTTTTTCAGTGCTCTCAGCGTTTTGGATTTCATCTTCTTAGGAACTGTAACTTTCATCTTAGAAGAAGTACCCTTGAATGCATTCCTGCCAACTTTCACGATCTTTGTTCCCTTGAAAGTTACGCTTGACAGCTTGCTCGCTTTACTGAATGCATTGGAGCCAATGCTCTTGACGTTGCTTCCTATCACAATGCTCTTCAGTTTTTTGTTGTTCTTGAAAGCATTCTTACCGATCGTGGTTACTTTGAAGCTGTAATTTCCAACTTTTACTGTATCCTGGATCGTAACTTTTGTTTTCTTCGTTGCTTTCAGTTTCACTGCAGAAACCGTTCCGTTTACTGCATCAGCTTTCGTTACTTTGTAAGTAACGCCTTTTACTGTAATGGTTGTTCCAACTGCCGGAACCTGTGGTGCCGGATTATTGTTTCCGTTGTTGTTATTGTTATCATCTTTCTTGACAAGAGCTGCTTTTGCATCGCTGACTGCTTTCAGTGCTGCGTTTACTTCTGCCTCAGTAGCATCCTTATTCTCCAGAACTTTCTTAGCTTCTGCCAGTGCTGCTTTCAGTTTGCCTGCACTCTCAGCTGTGTAATCTGCTTCTTTGAATGATTCTGCTTCTTTGACTGCCTTGTTCAGCTCTTCGACTTTTTCTGCCGGTGCAGGGGTCGGAGTCGGTACCGGATCAATATCTTTTGATTTTACCGTGATGGTAACTTTGCCTGTTACACCGCTTCCGTCTTTTGCAGTTGCAATGATATCTGCACTTCCAACACCAATTGCTTTGATCAGACCACTTTCGTTTACTGTTACTGCACTTTCATTTGAGCTTGTCCATGTAACTTCTTTGTTGTCTGCATTTTCCGGTAATACAGCTGCAGCTGCCTGAGCAGTATCGCCGATCTCCAGTTCTTTCTTATCTGCTGTTACGCTGATGCTTGCTACTTTGACCGGCTCCGGATCTGGAGTAACCTGTTTTGCTTTTACCGTGATCACAAGTTCTCCTGATACTCCGCTTCCATCTTTTGCTGTTGCTTTGATGGTTGCTGTTCCGGCTGCTTTTGCTGTGATCAGACCTGCTTCGCTTACGTTTGCCACTGTTTCATCTGAGCTTGTCCATGTAACTTCTTTGTTGTCTGCATTTTCCGGTAATACAGCTGCAGATGCCTGCATCGTATCACCGACGGTCAGCTCTGTCTTATCAGCTGTTACGCTGATGCTTGCTACTTTGATCGGCTTCGGATCTGGAGTTTCACTCTGGAACGTGAATTTTGCATCTGCCCACAGTGCGTGGTCATTGTAATCTGCATCGCCTTCTTCTACGATCAGACGCAGATCTTTTACTTTGGATACATCGATATCTACGAGGTAGGACTGTCCGTTGGAGATCACATGGTCTTTGCGGTACAGCTCTTTGCCATCACCTTTGATCACATAGTTTACATCTGCTTTGTTTCCAAGTGTCTGGTCTGCACTGATACCGATGCGTGCGGTAAATCTGCTTACGCCCTTGCCTTCCAGGTTAACGCCCAGTTCTGCCGGTGCATGCATAGCCACACCTTTGTCAAAGCTCTGTTTTGTGCCTTCTACATAGACTGCCATCGGATTTCCGCATCCGCAGGCATCTCTTGTGTTTTCGAAGTATCCGCCCTGGTCAACTGTCCAGTCCATATCGGATACATACAGTTCATCCTGAACTTTGAAGTTGATCGTATAAGTCTTTTCTACACCAAATGGAGAAACGGCTTTGATGGTCGCTGTGCCAGGAACTGCTGTTGCCTGTGTAATAGTTACATTAACATCATTTGATTTTTTGATCACTTCTACCTGAGGAACCTTTCCTTCTTCGTAGCTTCCTCTTAAAAGTGTATAAGTGTACTCATTCTGTCCGTCACTGAAGTTGTCCAGTTCTTTGCCGTTTACTTTGATTCCGGTCAGCGGCATTCCGGATTTCACGTCTTCGTTGCTCTTTACCATCTTTTCTTCATCTGATGTCTGTTTTGTCAGAGGAAGGATGCTAAATGTCTGTGTATAAGTCTTTCCTGCGGAAATGATGTATTTGCTCAGAGGAGCCGGACCGCAGCTTGCATTTCCAAGTCCGCGCTGCATCAGGTCAACAGTCAGAATGGTATTTTCCTGTACCGGAACCTGATATGGATGACGGTAGGATGCCAGATCTTCTGCTTTATAATGCAGGGCTCCGGATTCCATTTCGCTGTCAGAAGATACCAGGATACCTGTTCCGTCTTCTGCTGTCAGTGCTGTCCATCTTACACCTGTGTGGTTTCCGTTTTCCTGAGGTTTTACATATTTTTTTTCAAACTGTTCGGTTACGGTGCTGTTGTATATACCAAGTTTTGCACCGGTGTTACGGTCAACATAGTTTGCCTGCGGACCATTTCCGTAGTATGTCAGCTTCTCGTAATCTTTTGCAACTGTCATCTTCATACCGATTCTTGCAATATTTCCTGCAGAAGCACTCGGTGTAACCGTATTGGTTACTACGATCTCACCATTGCCATAGATCATGTAATCAATGCTGTTCGGTGTATTTACTTCAGGAATGCTTCCTGATACATGAATGTTGACTACTTTGTCTTTCTTATCTACAGTGATGCCGTTCTCATCCAGCGTGAAGTTCTGTGCTGCATTCTTCATCGCTGTGGAGAAGGATGGGTCGTTGCTGACCGGTGCACGGTAGTAGTTCGGAACCGGTCCGTTCTCCAGCAGGCTCTTGCCGTCTACTTTGTAGCTGGTGATGTAACCCTGTGCTTTGTCGATCACAACTTCAAATGCTTTGCCGTTTGTTTTGGATGTCTTTCCGGTAACAGTGATCGCATCATCGCTCTCTGCTACGTTTACTTTATCCATGTCAGATGCACTGATCGTTGGCTGTGCTTTTTCCGGAGTGTAAGCAAGATCAAATTCTTCAAATGCAATCTCATCACCTTCATGTCCGTAATAATCGCCTGCCCACGCAGCATCTTCTTTCAGTGTTACGGAGAGTGTCAGTGTATAGTCAGAACCTGCTGTCGCACTTACTTTCGGGAAGTTTGCCAGTGTTACGGTAGCTTCTGCCTGCGGTGCGATGTTCTTCTGCTCCTCGCTAAGCTGACCGCTTCCGATCACTTTGTTATCTTCTTTTAATGTCCAGGAGACATTGTATTTGTTCAGGTTGGTGTTCAGGAACTCGTTTACAACACGGACTTTTCCGTTTGCTGCTTCACCGTCATCATAGAAGGAAACTTCCTGATGTACTTTCTTGACTTCATACAGTTCTGCGGAAGGTGTGCGGTCTGCATTTAAGATACCGTTTGCACAGAAATCATTATCATTTACCGTCTCGCCCCAGTCTCCGCCGTATGCGAAGTATGTGCTGTCTTTGTAGTTTGTTCCTTCTGATTTAATGGAAGCAGATCCAAAGTCAATAGAATAAGCTACGTTATCTTTTACTGCGTCCAGATTATCGTTTGTATTCTGGATCTGTTCCTCTGTCATAACACCTTTGATCACGGCTGCACGGTCGATTGCACCGTTGAAGGTTCTTCCGGACTGGTCTGCGGATGCTCCGATGGTGATGTCGATCGGATTGCTGGATGCATCACAGGTTGTCTTGTTGGTTCTTTGTCCTGTTGCAAGCTGTTTTCCATCGTAATACAGCTTGTACTCGGTACCGATATAAGTTGCCGTCAGACGATGCCAGTTTCCGTCTGTGAAATCAGATGGAATATCTGCGGATAAAGTACCACCGCTCCATCCGTCTACAAAGAACTCAAATTTACCATAGCGGTCAATCTGAAGGTTGTAGCCGTCGCTGTCTCCTCTGGAGATAAACGCCTGTGCGGATTTTGTAAAGTTCTCCGATGGTTTTACCCATACATCCAGTGTGATACCGGTTGTGCTGTTGGTTGCCAGTTTTGCACTGTCCGTCGCTGCATAAGTTCCCTGGATCGCTTTTGTATTGTTGCGTCCTTCGGTAACTTTTCCGTCAAATTTCGTTGCAACACCGGTGTTCGAATCTGTGATCGTGTAAGTTGTTGTATTTTCTACTTTTGTAGAAACAGACTGATCGATCCAGTCCCAGATAAATCCGCCCTGCGCATTCGGGTAGTTACGGAAAATATCCCAGTACTCTTTGAAGTTACCAAGGGCATTTCCCATCGCATGGGCATACTCAGACTGGATATACGGCAGCTTATTGCCCGTGTTTGTTACCTGACTCTTGACAGAATCTACACCCCAGTACTGGGAGGAATAGATATCTACCATGGATTTTGTGCGGTCACCCTTTGTATAGCGGTTGTCACGCTCGTATTTACGGATACGGGACGGATCACGCTGCAGGATCCACTGTGTGGAATTGTAGAAGCAGTAGTTTTCATCCATATTGTAAGCCTGGTAAGTAGCCTCATTACCAAGGGACCAGATCACTACGGATGGATGGTTTTTATCGCGCTCTACCATATTCTGGGTGCGGTCCATAACGGAAGTATTCCAGATCGGATATCCGGACGGGATGTTGCTGCTTGTCGCACCGATGTGGGACTCTGCATTCGTCTCATCACAGATATAAATACCCAGCTCATCTGCCAGTCCGTACATATATGGATTGTTCGGATAATGGCTGGTACGGATCGCATTGACATTGAACTGTTTCATCATCTTCAGATCCGTCGTAATATCTTCTTTGGAGATTGCACGTCCGTCCTGGTCATCTGTTTCATGACGGTTTGTACCACGGAACATGATCTTTTCACCGTTGATCTGTACCTGTTCCTGACCTGCTTCGTTGATATCTGCTTTGCTGATCTTGCGGAATCCGACTCTCTGAACAGTCGTCTCAATGACATTGCCGTTTTCATCTTTTAACTGAACAAGAAGCATATACAGATTCGGAGTATCTGCAAACCACTTGTCCGGATTGGTTACTTGTTTGCTTCCCCTAAAGGTTGCTCCCTTATCGTCTGCTTTCTCTGCCACACTTTCCTTTGCTGCCGGAACAGTTGCTTCGATCACCATCGGCTCAGACCACACTTTTGTCTTGCCGTCGATCTTATAAAGATCAGCAGATACGGTATATTTCTTGCCTGCTGCTGTATCATCACCGAGATTACGGATATCTGCATCCAGCGTCAGGGTTGCATCTTTATAGTTTTTATCCAGATCTGTTTTTACAAACAGGTCACGCATCTCTACTTTTGCTTTCGAGTAAAGATTTACATCACGGAAAATACCGCTCATACGGATAAAGTCCTGGTTCTCCAGATAACTTCCGGTAGACCAGCGGTAAACTTCCACAGCGATGGTATTTTCACCCTTTTTCAGATAACTTGTAATGTTAAACTCATCCGTTGTGTAGCTGTCTTCGCCGTATCCGACTCTCTGTCCGTTTACATATAAATAGAATGCGGACTCTACACCTTCAAAGGATACGAAAACATCTCTTCCATCCCAGTCTGAAGGAACGGTAAAGGTTCTCTTGTACTGGCCGACACTGTTGTTTACGGTCGGTGCTGTAACGTTTGCTCCAAGGCTGACATTTTCATAGTTCTGCCACGGATATCTCTGGTTTACATAGATCGGCTTTTCGTATTTAAAATTGCCGTCTGCATCCTTGATCGTCTGGATGGAACTTGGAACTTTGATATCATTCCAGCCTGAGGTATCCCAGTTCTCCACATAATTTTTTGCATCTGCACCTTTTGCCTGTTTTTCGCGGTCTGCCGGTTTCTGGGCAAACTTGAATTTCCAGGTACCATTCAGAGACTGTTTGTAAGCGGACTCGGATGCATCCTCATCCAGAACGGATTTCTCATTGGTCAAAGCTTTCTCTGCTGACTCATATGGTGTAAAATACGCATGAGCCGGCTCTCTGTTTTCCTCTACTGTGGCAATCTGGTCATACCACTCTTCTCCTGCGAAACTGCTGTCGGCTGCACTGACGTTCAGTGAGAAACTGCCGATGCCGGTCAGAAGCTCACCGCCAATCATGGCACCGGCTAACACTACAGACAAAATTTTCTTTCTCAAATGCATGTACATTCCTCCTTTTATGCATTTTTTCTTTTGCAGCCGTTCCGTTTCCCTTTCAGCTGCAATTTTTTCTTTTTCTTTCTCTCTTTTCGCAGACTTTTTGTCATTTTGAAAATCTCTGCGAAAAATGAAGTCCCGTCATGCGGGACTTTCGATATCCTTCATGGATACTCGTTGTGTTTATTATAGTATATTTTCTCGCTTTTGTCTATATTGACGCTGTTTAATTTTTCATATATAATTTATTTAGTAATTTTACACATAAACCATGTGCGTTCTTTGTACATTTCTTCCATTTTTTGCCGTATTGTACCGTTTTTTAATCCATTCATTTATAAAGTACTGTTTCATCATGGATTTTCAAAGGAGGTAGTGCCTGTGATGCAAAAATTTCAAACACGCCGCAGTATATTCCCGGTTCTGTTATTTCTGATCCTGTCCTGCTGTTTTTTTCATGGACAACGTATATCGGCTTTCACATCTCCCTCTGCCGACAATACAGAATTTTCTGACACTCTGCCCTGGTTTCTGACGGACATCGGTGCAGAGGAGGCATGGTCACTTCTTTCCGAAAAAAAACCTGTCGGTGTTCCGGTGATCGTTGCCGTGATTGATACCGGTGTTGATTACACACATCCGCTTATCGCAGGAAATCTTCTGGAGAACATGGCAGAAAAAAACGGCACCGCCGGTATGGATGATGATAAAAATGGCTATCTGGATGATATTTACGGAATCAATACCTGTTCACACAACAGCGATCCGATGGATGATTCTGTCGGAACGATTGCCGGTCACGGAACCCATATTGCCGGAACGATCCTGCAGACTGTCGGTGCTTCTGCAAATGAAAATCCATTCAATATCCGAATTCTCTGCATCAAAGCAGGGGATGCTTACGGTAATTTTTCGGATGAGGCTCTGATCGAGGCACTGCAGTATGCCTCTTCACGCGGAGCTGATGTCATCAATCTCTCTGTCAGTATGACCAGCTGCAGCAAGGCTCTTTATGATGCCCTGTTTGCTGCTTCTGAAAATGCTGTCCTTATCTCTTCTGCCGGCAACCGAAGCATGGGTACATCTGAAGGCTCTTCCAGGGGCCGTAGCTACTATCCTGCGGCTCTTCCTTTTGTGGTCGGTGTGATGTCTTATGGGAAAGAACATACTCTCTCCTCTTTCTCCAACTGGGATCATCTTTGCACCTCCGGTGAGGATTACGAAATTGCCGCTCCGGGCGAATCTGTTTTTTCCTCTGTGCCGGGCGGCAGTTTCGAATACAAAAGCGGCACTTCCATGTCTGCCGCAATTGTCTCCGGTGCTGCCGCACTTCTGTGTGCCGGCTGTAAAAGTGATCATCTTTATACTGCCCGGGAACTTACTTCCCTTCTGATGAACAGCGGCATTTCTGATCTTTTATACACAGACAGTTATCAGACGAAATATCTTTTTTCCAGGCTGCATCTGCCATCACTTCTGGCGTCATTTCCAAAACCACAGCTGACCTGCCAAAGTGCATCTCTGCATTATGTGGAAGGCAGCCGCGGACAGTACCGCTTTTCGTTTCTTCTCAAGAACAGCGGTGCCGATGCCGCAGATGTTTCTTTTGATGCCGGATGTTCCATCCCCGGTGCACAGATCCTCCCGGATCAGGAGTCTCCTTCTGTCATTCCGGCTCTTTCTTCCTTTGCTTACAGCGGCGTGCTGACTCTGCCGGAACATAGTTCTGACCGGGAAAAGCTGAAACTTACACTCGATGCTGCATGTTCCGGAAAAACAGCTGACTCTTTCCTATTTCACTTTCAGGCGGAAACTTCCGTCCATGCCATGGAAACTGATTTTAAAAACATTCCGCTCCAGAATATCTCGCTGTCCATTTCCGATCCTCTTGTCCTGAAAACCGGAAATTCTGTGCAGATTTCTGTCGCTTATATTCCGGAAAATACCACTGCTGACCGAAGCATTGTTTTTTCAAGTTCTGCCCCTGAGATCGTCTCTGTCTCTTCAAACGGTACACTTCACGCCAGAAGCACAGGCACGGCTGTCGTCTCGGCTGTTTCTTCTGTGGGACTGATCCGAAAAGTCCGCATAACGGTTCTCTCTGATTCAACAGATAAGGTCAGGCAGACAGAACCTGACTCTGAAATGCCGGAAACATCAGAAACTGCTGATCCTGACAAGGCACAGGATTTTTCCGGCAGTCAGAAAAAGCTGGCAGTCGGTCAGAGTATCCGCCGCAGAAAACTGAAATACCGCATCACATCGCTTCGTGCTTCCGGCGGTACGCTGTGTCTTTATGGTCTGACTGTAAAAAAGAAAACCCTGAAAACCGTTGCCATTCCGGACACGATCCGGATTGGCAAACGGCGTTTCAGGGTTACCAGAATTGCTCCGAAAACTTTTCAGAACTGTAAAAATCTGCGAAAGATCAGACTTGGCAAGTATATACGTTCCATCGGCAGACATGCGTTTCACAATATTTCCAGAAAAGCAGTTATTCGATCGTCAGGATATCGACAAAGCCGGTTACTTCAAAAACATCCATGACATTTTCATCTACGTTGCGAATCACCATATTTCCCTGGCGGTTCATCACTTTCTGTGCGGAAAGGATCACACGAAGTCCGGCAGATGAAATATATTCCAGGTTTTCAAAATCAAAGATCAGATACGTCACCCCACCGATGCTGCTTTTTAATTCTGCTTCCAGATGTGGGGCTGTGGTCGTATCCAGTCTTCCTGTCAGTACAATCGTCAGGTTGTCACCATCCTGCATTTTTTTGATCTCCATAGTTTCCTCCTTTTGAAATTTTCCATTTTATTTCAGATTTTTTTTGATGGTAAAAATATTTTTACCATCCTGATATTTATATTCTACCTTATCCATGCTCTTTTTGACAAGATATATTCCAAGCCCTCCGATTTTTCGTTCTTCTGCAGAGAGCGTAATATCCGGATCTTCTTTCAGAAGCGGATTGTAAGGATCTCCATAGTCTTCAAACGTCAGACTTACCTGCGGCACTTCCTGATCTGTTTCTATTTTTATGATTGCTTCGCCCTTTTTCTCTTTATAGGCATACGAGGCAATGTTGACATAAATTTCTTCCACCGCAATCTGGATCTGCATGATTGTTTTCATCGAACAGCTGCATGTTTCAAGTCTTTCTTCCACAAAACTCAGTACCCTCTCCAGGTTTTCCAGGGTTGCATCTACTTTCAGTTCTGTCATAGTCATCCTCCTTCCTCTCTTCTCTATCCTTTATACAGCATGGACAGCATTGTTATATCATCAAACTGCGGTGCATCTTTTACAAATCCATCCATTTCTTTACGCACGTTGTTCAGCAGTTCTTCACAGGAAGCATCCGGATTCTGATTCAGTGCATCCAGCATCCTGTCTGTTCCGAAAAGTTCATTTTCTGCATTTGTTGCTTCTGCCACACCATCTGTATACACAAAAATACTGTCTCCTTTTTCCATCTGGATTTCGTATTCATGGTATCTTGTGCCTTCCATTCCTGCCAGCACAAAGCCATGGCGGTCTTTGAACAGCTCGTAGCTGCCACCGGCACGGCGGACTGCCGGATATTCATGTCCGGCATTTGCACAGTGCATTTTCCCGGTGGAAATTTGCATAATCCCAAGCCATACGGTAACAAACATCTCCGCTTCGTTGTTTTCACAGAGCTGGTTGTTGACATTTTCAAGCACTTCTTTTGGTGAAAATCCATTCTGTGCAGAGTTTTTTAAGATGGTTTTTGCAATGACCATAAACAGTGCCGCCGGAACTCCTTTTCCGGATACATCGGCGATCAGCATTGCAATATGGTCTGCATCAACAAGGAAGAAGTCATAGAAATCTCCGCCGACCTCCTTTGCCGGATCCATGCTTGCATAAATATCGAACTCTTTGCGTTCCGGGAATGCCGGGAAAATACAGGGCAGCATGGATGCCTGGATCTGCTTTGCTATATTCAGTTCCGCACCCATACGTTCTTTTTCTGCCGTTACTTCCGTCAGATGATCAATGTAATCGTTGATCTCCTTTTCCATGGTTTTGATCGAGTCACTCAGTTCTTCGATTTCATCCCCGGTATGTATGTCCAGCCTTGAGATGGCCGACTGTACTTTTTCTGTACTGTTTTTTTCTTTTTCACTGACAAAAGATGTCGCTGCCTCTGACAGACTCTTTACCGGGAGCAGCAGTGTTTTGTTGATTCCGTATAAAATCACCAGACAGATCACAACCGTGATCATTGTCAGTACCAAACACAGATTAAACAAAAATCCATGGAGATTTTTCATAACCGCATCCATCGAAATATCCAGCATGGCCGTCCCCACGACTTCACCATCGTCATCATAAATCCCTGCACCTGCTGAACAAAGCCAGCCATATTCTTCATAATTTGTGATATATGCCGGGAAATCATAATTTCCTTTTTTCATCTGTTCTGCGTTGCTCTTTTCAAATGGATCGCATGCTCCCGGCAGACAGGCTTCTGCATTCAGCGAACCATCCACCAGATAAATTCCATAGTACGTCTCTACATCCATGTATCCGATGTAGATCGAATTGATATCATTTGCATTGCTGATCTCGTGAAGCAGCTGTAATGTCCGTTTATACGCCGGCATCTGCGGGACATTCTCAAAATTTTGATAATATGCTTCCCACTGCTCCTGCGTAAAGTTTCCAAAATCGGGAACTCCACCATTGTCCCTGCAGATGTTCCGGTAAATTTTCATCACTTCATCCCTTACTTCCGCCACATCTTCCGCATTCACCGTCACAGCCTCTGTTTTTGCCAGATTCATTGTCATTGTTTTATATTGTCTGCGGATCGTTCCGGAATACACCTGATAGCTGATCGCTGCCGCTGCCGCCATCAGAAGAACTGCTGCGATCAGAGTTGTCAGCACCGTTTTCAGTTTCAGCGAACCTTTCATCTGTTCTCTCTCCTTTCTTCGGTCTGAAATCAGACCCGTACGATCAGGGAATTAAATCCCTGATACTGCCGATAGAAAAAATCTTTTGCTTTCTGTTTGATAACAAGCATACCCATGGCATCCATATCATACGTTCCATCTTTGCTCACCTTTTCTGTTTCCATCGAAAATGGATTGAAAATTTTTGCATTATCACGGATATGAAGTTCAAATACACCATCTTCCATTGCGATAAGTGTAATCTGCATATAACCCGAATTTCCGTCTTCAAACCCTTTCTTGAAGATCAGCAGACAGAGTTCTTCAACCGTCATGGTCATATAATAAATCTGCCGGACTTTGGCATCCCACTTTTCACAGAATTTTTCCACTTCGCCAAGCACTTTTCCCAGATCTTCACTGCTGTTCCTTATCGTCACACGGAAAATACGATTTGGATCCAGCGAATCGGATAAATAATTTTTCTTTTTCCAGGCCAGAAAAATCAGAAGTGAAATGATTTCTGTGGTCGGAAATAAAAACCAGAACCACCTGATCCCAAGCGGTGCAAACACCAGTGTGCACGGGATCAGTACAGCTGCTCCCCGAAGTGTTGCCATGAAAAATGCCGGTTTTTCTTCTTCGCAGGACTGATAATAACCTTCGATTAGAACATTTACGCCTCCTGCCAGTGCTCCGACGCTGTAAATGCGGACTGCCAGATTTCCAAGCTGCATAACATCCGGCTGCGTCAGTCCGAAGATCCGGCACATCAGTGACGGGAACAGGCAAAGTACAGTGGCAGATACAATGCCTGCGGCACTGCTCCATAAAAGTCCAAGACGGCAGACTGTTCTTTTGCCTTCTTCATTATGTTCCCCACAGTATGTGCTGACAAGCGGCTGCATGGCTTTTACTGTGCCGTCATACAGATACAGGATCAGGTACGACACGTTCTGGATCAGATCAAACACGGCAACGCCATTTTCTCCGCTGTAATACAGGAGCGTATGGTTGATGATCAGCAGAAACAGAAACTGCCAGATATACTGCACCGATGTGGCAAAACCTGTCCGGAAACATTCCCACTGTTCCCGGATGTGAAACCCGGAAAACTGAAGCCGCAGTATATGCCGCTTTCTGAAAATCCCCGGAAGATAAAGGATGATTGCAATCGCCTGTCCGAGTACTGTTGCAAGTGCAGCCCCGAATGTCCCCATATCCAGAACCAGCACAAATATAATATTCATGGCCACGTCACAGAGATTTGCAACGGTAAATCCAAAACTTGCCAGTTTCTGGTTATCATCGTTTCGCAGGTAATAATTCAGAATGTAGGATATAAACAGAACCGGCATACCGGTAAAAATCGTGCGGACATACTCCCGGCTGACCTCGTAGAGCATCCCTGCATCTTTTTTTACTCCAAGAAGTGCCATAACCTGTGCAAGAAAAAGATTTCCAAAGGCTGCCAGAAATGCACTGACTGTCAGTCCTGCCAGCAGAATCTGATTAAAGTTCTCCACTGCCTTCTCTTCTTTTCCTTCTCCCATATACTTTGAGTATCTGACAGAACCTCCGATCCCCAATCCGTGTACCAGTACATTGATCATCATAAAAACCGGAAGTGCCAGGCTGACTGCCGCAAGCCCGGTAGCCCCCATACGCTGACCGATCACCACCGCATCTGCCATGTCACCTGCTGCCAGTCCGATTGCCGCAACCATTGATGGTACAAGCAGTCTTCCCAGCATTTTCCCGGTAAAATGATCTCTCTCTTTCTCTTTCATCATACCCTCCTTTCTTTTTCGCTCTCCAGATTTCTGTACATTTCTGCGGTCCTAAATGCTTTTTCATCATCCGAAGTCCTGATATGCCAAGGTCTTCTTCCCCGTTCATAAAGCAGAACTGTGGATCGGAAAGCCTGAAAAACGCCCGCTCTGTATAATATGAAATACCTGATATACTGCGGTCATGTCTTTCCAGACAGCCATCTATAGTGTCTTCCGTCAGTGGGAATCCCACAGCAAATGCTGCCGGTTTTCCATCCGCAAAGATCAGTACCCCGGACAGCTCCAGTTCTCTGTGATGCAAAAGTACTGTTTCTGTGATTCCTTCATCTTCCAGTCCCGCATATCCTCTGCTGTGGGGCTGCTGCTTTTCTTCAAAAAGCTTCAGCAGTTCCGGGTAATCCTGATCTTTCAGTGAAACGGCATAAAGCTCATGTTTCCGCTTAAGTTTCCGCAATTCCTTTCGCAGATGTGAAAACTCCCTCCCTTCCATCCGTTCCAGTGCATCCCGCTTATAAATATATTCAAAACTTTCTTCTGCTTTTTCTATGCAGAAGCACTCGGGATATTCCTCTTCCAGAAACAGCCTGTCTTCTTCCCTCATATAATACAGGCTGAAATTTTCTTCTTCCATCTGCTTTTTCAGAAATGCTTTCTTTTTTTCTTCTGCCCCACATGGGAAAAACCAGGCATTTTTTCCATATAAAGTGCTTTTCACAGCAAAAAAATCTTCTTCTGTATGCACCGTCAGTCCCATTTTTTCTTTCCATATCCACAGAGAAGCAAATGCATGGGAAGAAAGAATATGGCCGTACTTTTTTCGGATCTTTTCGATGCTTTCTTTTTGTTCAAACGTAATCTCCCCCACATAGGAAACTTTGTCTTTCCGTATTTCTTTCACTTTTCTCTATCCTTCCACTCTCTGACGTTCCACAAGCCCGGCAAAAAAGCCTTTGCGTGCAATCAGTTCCTCATAGGTTCCATCTTCGATTATTTTCCCTTCATCCAAAACCACAATGCGGTCACACTGGCGTATCGTTGAAAGTCGATGTGCGATCACAATCTTTGTACATTTCAGTTTATCAAGAGACTCCGAAACAATCTTCTGAGTCATATTGTCAAGAGCACTGGTCGCCTCATCAAAAAACAGAATTCTTGGGGCTGCCGCAACAGCTCTTGCAATCATCAGACGCTGTTTCTGACCGCCTGAAAATCCGGCTCCGCCTTCTGCGATCAGTGTGTGCATCCCCATCGGCATCTCCCTGATATCCTCGGCAAGCCCTGCCATTTCTGCCGCACGCCATGCATCTTCCATTGTCAGCCCCAGTGCTGAGATCACAATATTCGAGTAAATAGTTCCCTGAAATACTTTTCCATTCTGCATGACCACACCCATAAATTTTCTCAGTGATTTCAGATCCAGCCCTGCAAGATCTTTTCCGTCATAATAGATAGCTCCTTTCTGCGGCTGTTCAAACCCGAGCATCAGCCGCATCAGCGTTGATTTTCCGCAGCCGGTTTTTCCGACGATCGCTACATACTGTCCCGGCCTGATCTTCAAGGAAAGGTTTTCAAAAAGCATCGGCATGGATTCCTGATAGCGGAATGATACATTTGTCAGCTCAATGCCACCGCCAATCCTGGTAACGATCTGCTTCTCCTGCGAAACTTCCGGCACTTCCTGAAGAACAGGACGCAGCATATCATACACCGCACATATCTGTCCGAAAACTACTGACATGGAAGCCAGCATGGAGAATGCACTCACAAGCACGGCACAGGCAACATGGAAAGACATATAGTCTGCTGCATGAATCTGTGTACGAACCGCCCGTTCATAGATCAGGATATTGCCGATGAGCAGCACTGCCATACGCATCACCGGTTCGAGTCTTATAAAAAATGGCGGATGATATTCCAATTTTACTTTTTCGGTATATTGTTTCGCCCATTTTCCAAAAGCTCTCTGCTGTGCCCCGGAAAGACGGATTTTCTGAATCCCGAGAAAAAGGGAAAAGACAAGCCCGCTCTCTTTTGCCGAAAGTTTCACAGATTCTCTTCGCACCCGGATCTGTGCCATACTCTGCAGTATCAGCAAAACAAGAAATGCAAGCACGATCAGAAGTACCGGCCAGATAAGTGACGGTGCAAAAGCATATATCTGGACCATGCACACAAAAAAGCTGATGATTGCTGTCCCAATGACAAAAAGTGCTTCCAGTGCCAGATCGCAGATGCCATTTAAATCCTGCAGCCGCCCTGCCAGTTCTCCTGTGCTGTACTGTCTGAAAAATTTCGCCGGAAGTGTCAGCACCCGCATCATGGCCGCACTTTCCATACAGATGCTCATTCTGGTCTTCATTTTGGCAAGCAGCATCTGCTGTATCGTCCGAAAAAGGATCGTCACGATACCGGTTCCAAGCAAAAGAACCGTACATGACAGAAGCACGTTCAGACCGCCCGGGAAAATTCCTTTCTCAAAAATCAGCCAGTTTGCACACACCGGGAAAATCCCGATCATGGAAACAGCTGCCGCCGCAAACAGCACTGCCACAAAATCCGAAGCAGACATAGTCCTTATCGCATACATGACCAGTTCTTTTGCCTGAATTTTTTTTAAAGGCAGTGGTTTATAAAAACACAGGGCAGTTTCTGCAATCTGATCTGCATTTTTCCCGCTCACTTTTACTTCTCTTCCGGTTTCCTCATCTACAAAAAGGTAACCTCTTGCACCATCCGGGATCAGTGCCACCGCTTTCTGGCTTTTCCGGTAAATCCCAAGCATGGCTCCCGCAGCGTCTTTATACCATTCACCTCGAAGTACTACCTGCCTGTGCATAATGCCGGACGGCCTTAACAGATACTCCAGAATACTCTCAAAATCTTTCAGGCTTCCCGGTATTTCTCTTGGTTTTACCCGGTAGAATGCCAGAATCCTGCCGATCGCTTCAACCGCCACGCTGCGTTCGTCCTGCATACTGTTCCAGATACGCCCTCTTCCCATAACAGCTCCTGCCATTCCCTGCAGAGCATCTGAAAATGCCATCTCATCCTGTTTTACTTTCTGTTTGATCTGTTCATCAAACCAGCCCACTTTCTCACCTCCATTGACATATCTTCTGTCAGGTTCCTCTTATTCACTTAAAACAAGCTTTGTATAAAGACCGCCTGCCTCCATCAGTTCTGCATGTCTGCCTCTCTCTGCAATCTTTCCTTTATCCATGACAATGATCTCATCACAGTCCTGGATCGTTGAAAGCCGATGTGCAACTACAATACAGGTGATGCCCCGTGCCTTGATCGAATTTACCACATCGTATTCTGTTTTGGCATCCAGTGCTGAGGTCGCTTCATCCATCAGGATGATCGTCGGATCCTGTGCCAGCACACGGGCGATTTCAAGCCTCTGTCTCTGTCCTCCGGAAAAATCCCTTCCTCCATCGAGAATCCGGTACTGATAACCACCATCACGGTTCATAATATCTTCATGCAGCTGTGCATCCCTGGCCGCCAGGATCATTTCGTAATCTTCGATCGTGGAATCCCACATTTTAATATTATTTGCGATCGTATCTTCAAAGAGAATAATATCCTGATCAACAACCGCCAGCGATCCGGTAAAGACCTGATGATGAATCTCAGATGCTTTTTTTCCTCCGAAAAGAATCTCTCCTTCCCATGGCTGATACAGTCCGCAGATCAGTTTCGATATCGTAGATTTGCCGCAGCCAGAAGCTCCGACGATTGCCACACGCTGACCCGGCTGAACAGAAAGGTTAAAATGTTCGATCAGCGGATCGGAAAGTTTTGAATAGCCAAAGGTAACATCCTTTAATTCTACCGAGCCGTCCAGTTTGTCATATTCTCCTTCTTCCAGAAGCGGATCCTGATCCGTAAAGGGATCCGTCGGATACTCCAATACATCTTCTACCCGCTCCATATTGCTTCGCATCTCCTGCAGATCCTTGCCTGCCGAAATAAAATCTTCAACTGGCTCTCGAAATGCCAGCATAAATCCCTGAAAGGCAAGTACCATGCCAACCGTAAATCTGCCCTGCATCACAAACCAGGCTCCAAGTGCCAGGATCAGCGTATCAGATATGGAAGAAACAAGCATCGGGATCATGCCCATCAGCGTACTGACTTCTGTATAACGCGTTTTCTGCGTATTGACCGATGCCTGTATTCCTGCCCATTTTTCAAAAAAGCCATTGTCTGCTCCGCTTGCCTTGATCGTCTCGATCATTTCAATGCCCGCATACGTTATGCCGTCCAGATTTCCCTGATCCCGCATCATAACCCGTGTGATATTGGTGCGTTTTTCTGCAATTTTCTGTGCTGCCAGTACATTAAGCAGCGTGGAAAAAACACCGATCAGTGCCAGAATCGGACTGTAACGGAAGATCACGATCAGATAAAAGATCAGCATCAGAAAATTTAAGATCATCGGTATAAACGTCTGAATCAGTTTCGCAGCAATATCCTGGTTTGCCTTCTGTCTGGCGGCGATATCTCCTGCCATCCGCTGGGTGAAAAATTCTACCGGCAGGCGCAGCACATGCCACATAAACTTTGCATTTGCTGAGACTGCGAGTTTTCCGCGGATTTTCCGAAGCTTATCCTGCGAAATCCAGGAAAGTAAAATCTGCAGCAGCGTCACCCCTGCAATACCGACTGCAAAAAACTGTATCCATTCTCCTGTCTGCCCCTCAAGAAGGCGATCTACAAAAATGCTGGAAAAAATCGGCTGCAGGATCGAGAGAAAAGCAAGTGCCGTGGAGATCAGCAGCAGGTACAGTCCGATACTTTCCGTACCCCGCAGGCGTTTTTTGCAAAATTCCAGCATACTTTTCTTCGTGCCGCCCATCTGGAAATCTTCGCCCGGCTCAAAAGTCAGACAGACACCTGTAAAACTTTCATCAAATTCTTCCATCGAAACTTCTATACAGCCTCTCGCCGGATCATTGATGCATGCTTTTCCTTTTTTAAATCCATTGAGAACCACAAAATGCTGAAATTCCCAATGGATGATACATGGGAATGTCGCCTCTTCCATCAGTTCTTCCATCTCATAGCTAAAGGCCTTCACCTTCAGCCCATAATCTTCCGCTGCCAAATAGATATTCTGGGCATTTGATCCGTTTCTTGAAACTCCGCAGGCTGCACGCATTTCTTCCAGAGGAACCCACCGCCTGTAATAGGCAAGGATCATGCAAAGAGATGCTGCTCCGCACTCCAGTGCTTCCATCTGCATGACTGCCGGCACTTTCACTGCTTTTCTCTGTGGTTTTGGAATCGTTTTTTTCCTTTGAAATCTGTATTTCATAGCAAAGTGCCCCCTTTAATGAAAAAGATATCGCATCGGGCTGACACGGTCCGTCACGATCGACACATCCGTCATGCCATCTTCGCCTTTACAGGAAATGCTCACCCGATACCTCCATTCGTCTTCGTTGATCCCAAGTGCATGCACCTCTTCTTCTCCGCCAAGCTCTTCTGCCATGCTTTTATAACTTTCCGGAAGTTCTGCAACAGATTCTACTTTTCCTTTTTCTGTTCCTGCCGCCACACTCATATTTTTTTCCACCTGTGCTGCCTCTTCTTCTGTCAGATAACAGAGCATGATCCCATTTCTGGCAAATGCCCGGGAATCCACTGTCACATCCAGTGTTCCCAGTGATGCCCATATCATAAAGGATAGGATCAGCAGAAAAACTGCCCCGAGGAACAGAAAACCTGCCGGATGTGTAACCTTGATATAATCATCCAGCTGTTCCGGATCAGAAATTTTTTCCACACTCTTATCCCTGAATATTTTGTTCTCCATACTGCTCCTTTCTCCACACTTGTGTCTCGATCAGTTTCATAAGTTCTCCCGGTGCATCCTCCGTCAGAAAATGCTTCTTTCCGCCAAGGTTATGCACATGATAAGATACTGGAAGCCAGGTTCTCCATTTTTTATATTTTTTCCGATAACCTGCCGTCAACGGATCTTCACTTCCGAAAATCAGTGTTACTTTTCCCTGTATGCAGATCTTTTTTCTTTTTTTTATGTAGACTGCACTTTTTCTTACATCCCTTCGGAAACTCTCCAGAAACCCATCTCCAACCTGAAACTGCTTTTTTCGGATCTTCTGCAGCAGGATCCTCACTGCCTGATCCGGCAAAAGATCCCATATGCTGAACACGCTGCCTCCCATAGAAATACCTTCATACGGAAGTGCCTCACAAAGTATCAGTCTTTCCAGCTTTTCTTTCATTCTTCCGGCAAGCTCCAGAGCAAGTGCACTGCCAGCACAGTCTCCAAGAAGATATATTTTCTGATATTTTTGCAATACCTCCAGCTGCATGATCTCGCCTGCCATCTCTTCAATGCTTTTTTCGCCAAAAACTGCCGGAGCGACTGCTGCAAGATCGGCTCTGCCGGTGAGCAGATCCTGCATCCTCCAGAATGCCGCCGGACTTCCGCCTGCAAACGGAATCATCAGAAACAGCACTTTTTTTTGCTCCATCCTGAGAAAAGTCACTGCTTCCTGCCCCACTGCGTCTGCTGCCGTTACTTTCATACTCTGCTGTGCCAGCTGACGGATCACCGGATGTGCACAGATTCCTGCATATTCCAGAAAAATCCCATAACGCTCACATTCTGCCTGGAACCGAAGGATATCCAGCGAATCCATGCCAAGATCCAGCAAATTATCTTTTTCTGTGACCGTTCCGCCATCCAGCAGCTTCTCTGCCAGATGTATCATGATTTCCTCTTTTCGCCGGATCTCCCAGTCTCCGGAAAGTTTTCTTCTCACTGTGCGTTTCTTTTTCTTTTCCAGATATTGCCGCTTCAGTTCCCTGCTGTCGATTTTTCCGTGTTTTCCAAGCGGAAAGTGTTCAACACGGACTGCTTCTGAGGGCACTTCATAATACGGAAGTTGTTCCGCCGCTTTTCCTCTTACTTCTTCTTCTGTAACATTTCCTTCAAAAAAATCAACCAACTGTTCCCGGATGCACAGTACAATATGCCGGCTTCCTGTAAAAAGCTGCTCAAGGCTCTTCTCGACTTCGCTTAAATTCACCCGCATACCTCGAATTTTCACCTGGCGATCCTTCCTGCCAAGATAGTAAAGATATCCATTCTGTTTTAAAACTGCCAGATCCCCGGTGCGGTAAGAAGGAATCCCGTTTTCTTTATAACCAATCCCTGTCAGTTCGCCCCGGATCACCAGTTCGCCCATCTCATCCGGCGGCAGAACATCTCCTCTGTCATTCTGTACCGTAAGATTTGTATTCCAGAGCGGTCTCCCGATCGGAATTTCGCTTTCTTTTCCACTACACCGGTAAAAGCTTACATCAATAGTGCATTCCGTTGGCCCGTAAAGATTAAAAATCTCCACTTCACTCCATAAAGTTTTTGCCCTTCGGATGTCCTCTGCCTTTGCCGCCTCACCGGAAAGAATGATGCACGCCAGATCTGGAAATTTCCATTTTCTGCGTTCTGCCATGGAAAGAAACTGTTCAAACATGGATGGCACAAAATGCAGCATCGTCACGTGTTCTTTCTGCATGATCCCGGCAATTTCTTCCGGGGATGCTTCCATTTTATCATCTGTCAGAACTTCCACCCTTCCAAATGCCGGAGGCAGCAGAAGTTCCCAGTTGGAAACATCAAAAGTATTTCTTGTCTTCTGAAGAATGACCTGCGTGTATTCCTGTAAAGTATCTTCCATCCATTCCAGGCGGCAGCTTAAAGACCGGTGCGAAATCTGCACTGCCTTTGGCTCTCCGCTTGTCCCGGAAGTATACATCTGATATGCCGCATCTTCCGGACAAATCTTGCAGCATTCCAGGCTGCTGTACCCTGTTTGTGTTCCACTGCTTTTTCCCAGAAGCTCTTCTTCCATTAAATAAGATTCAAGAAATGCATCCGTCAGCATCATGGCACATTGCCCTGCCAGTTTTTCTTTTCTGATTTTTGCATCGTAAATGCTGACCGGAAGATAAGCACAGCCGCACAGCCATACGGCATACATAGACGCCGGAAGAGATGGGCTTCTTTTCAGGCAAAGTCCGATGATCCTGCTTTTTGCAAAATTTGCGTGCTTTTTGATCAGCCCTGCGATTGCCGTAACCAGCCCGTGAAAATGCCGGTAAGTCCAGTGTTCTCCGTGCCAGATAAGGATTTCCCTCTCCGGATATGTTTCTGCCATTCGCAGATAACGTTCTGCAAGAGACTCTCTGTATTTCCAGCACATCTCTCCCTGAAACTCTGCGATCTGCTGCTTTTCTTTTTCTTCGAGCAGCTGCAGATCCCCGATTTTTGTTTCCGGATACGAAACAATCTGGTGCATCAGAAAGACCACTCGGCGGATCAGTCTTTCCGCTTCCTCTTTTGTAAATATATCTTTCTGATATCTGATGATCAGTTCCAGATCTTTTCCGTCATCATTTAAAAACAGTTTCAGCGGAACTTCCACCGAGCCTGCCATATATTCCGTACAGGAACCATCTTTTGGCGATGGAAGATAACGCACCGGACGATAAGAAACTACCAGATCAAACTTACCGTAATCTTTACGCTTCCCTGCCGCCTGCAAAGCCAGTTCTTTTTTGATCTGTGCCGCATACTGCCCGGCTTGCATTGTAAAATCCGGTTCCAGCAGAATGCTTTTTGTATCCACATACATCCCGATCACATTCCGCTCTTCTGCTCCCCGGTTGATCAGATTTCTGCCAATACTCAGAGTATTGCAATTTTTCAGCCTGCAAAGCCCAATTGTCAGTGCTGCATACAGCAATGACTCCACTGAAATACGCCGTTTCCTGCAAAATGCATTCAGTTCCTTATAGTCAAATCGCTTATGATACCAGCTTATTCTCTTTTCTGCTGCAATTTTTACGATTTCTGCAATATTATCCTGTTTTTTTTCCGTAAGCCAGCCTGCCAGAATCCCGGCGTCCGGTATCTGTACCCTTTTATCCGGGAAAACTTTCTGTTTTTCATCCGGAACGTTTTGTTCTTCTTTTTCCGTTTTGTTCTCTTTGCAGGCAGTATCCATTCTCTCTACTTTTTCAAGGAACCTCCGGTCTGTCTCAAAAGTCTCGATCCCTTTTTCCAGATCTTCATAAATCTTTTCTATTATTTTTACAACCAGAGAAATCGCATAACTGTCTGCAATAAGGTGATGAAATTTTCCATATACAACGTTCTCATCTCGCAGACATAAAATCCGGAATTCAAACAAATGCTCATCATATATATGAAATGGCTCACACATCCATTGCTGCACGGCAGATGCCATTTCCTCCCTGTCCGATTTCCTGCAATCATATATTTCCGGTTCATAGGAAAAAATCTGCTCAAAATACTGTTTTCCATAGCGGTTCATCCTGAGCCAGAAAGCACTCTGCGTCTGTACATAAATCCCGACTGCCCGGGCCAAAATATCTGCATCTTCTTTTCCGGACAGTCTTAAGATTCCTCCCACATTACAGATATCCGTACCGTTCCACGCCTTCTGTATCTGCCATATTTTTCCCTGTTCCGGTGTCAGATTATAATTTTCAGGCAAAATGCCTCTCCTCCTTATATACAGGGAAAGCCCCTGTCCATTTGTCCATGGACAGAGGCACCTGATTTTTTATCTCAAACTACATTCTTTTTTTGATATCTTCCGTAATATCATGTGTTTCTTCGAACTTTACTTTTTTCAATCCTGATCCGCCTGTCACCTTTTTCAGACTGTTAAGTGAAAGTTCTTTTCCTTTTTTCTCTTTTTTGTTTTTGTCATCTGCCATGTTTCTTCCTCCTTTTGTTGTGTCATCTTCTGATGTCTTGTCTGGTTCAAAAACTTTTCGGATTCCAGAATCAGAATTTCCGAATCTTCATCGTCTTTCTGAAGCCCGTTTTCTTCGTGAATTTTTTCTTATAAGCTTTCTGTTTTGTTTTCGGAACACGGATCACTGCCTTCTTGCTGATACCTTTGATCGCATTTTTTCCAACAGTCTTTAAGACTTTGGATTTCACTGTGATCTTCTCCAGTTTTTTGCATCCGTTAAATGCATTTGCTGAAATCGTGCGGACATTTTTGCCAATCACGACAGATTTCAGTTTGCCTTTTGACTTTTTAAATGCATTCTTTCCGATTGCAGTTACTTTATAAGTTTTGTTTTTGATCTTCACGGCTGCAGGAACTGTAATCTTCTTTTCAGATTTCACTTTGATAAGTGTCACACCGGAAGAAGTTACTTTATAGGTTTTGCCTTTCACTTTGTAGCTTTCACCGATTTTAGCAGTGTCTGGTGTTGGCTTCGGCTCTGGTGTTGGCTTCGGCTCCGGTATCGGCTTTGCACCTGCTTTCGTTACCTGAATGCTCAGCGTCAGCGTACGAATCATTTCCTGCGGAAGTGTCGGATAATTATCTTTTGTGACAACACCCTGTTCTTCATTATAGCTGACTTCATTTGCTGCCGGTGTTACATAAACTGTTACATTGGCTGTTCCCATCCTGCCTGCCTGAATGCTTCCGTTGTCATAAACTTTCAGCACTTCTTCATTGTCGGAAACATAACGTACACTCAGTCCATAAGGATTCATTTTGTCGAAGTTCACTGCATCATCCATTCCTTCATACTGGCTGCCTTTATATGCGGAAGATTCTACCAGTGTATTAAGCTGTGCAACTTTCTTCTCTTCGATCGTATAGCCTTTGTCCACAACCCTGTTCTGATCATCCACAACAGAAATTTTCTGAATTGCATTCATTCTCAGCTTCTGCTCTTTGGATGCTTTCATGGTGATATCATCTTCAGCAAGGAGTCCGCTTCCCGCAGCCGCTTCTGCACGGAACGTGGTTGTCGCCTGCAGATCTCCGGCATCTGCATCTTCGCCGGTCTTGAACAGTTTGTCATATTTATCATAATGATAACTCAGTTTGTAAGTACCGCTCTCACCCGGGCAAAGATTATCTGTTGTCAGTGAAGTAATCACCTTGTAATCTTGTGCATCGCCAATTCTAGCACTGATGTTGATCTTCTGACTGCCGGAGTATCGTGCACTGTTGTTGGTCACTTCTGCTTCAAATTCTATGATTCCTCTCTGTGTTGTCTCTGCTTTCAGTGATGTAACATCCATCTGGAGCGGAATCTTCTCACTGCAGCTGCCCTGTAGCAGAACTTTATTTCCTGCATCTGTCACAGTGTAGATAAATCCTGCAGATACTGCATCTTCTGCAACCGGCATTGCAAATCCGATCACCCATGTTTTTCCACCGTAAAGTTTTTCATCGTCATCCATTTTCTGTGTATGGACTTCATTTCCAAATGCATCTTTTACGGTAACGGTAAGTCCTTCTAAAGTTTCCATGCCGTCATTGTACAGTTCTATCGTGCCCTGTGCATATTTTCCGGCAGTAATATCCTCAAGCGAAGTACCCTTTTCACTTAATGCACCTTCTGGTGTAAAGTTCAGTGCCACCAGCATCTGTCTGTCTGTATCTGCCGTCACGATTTCCTGTGTCAGTTCTTTTCCGGTCTCATCTGTGCCGCTTAAGACTTCTACTTTTGATTTTGTCTTGGTAGCAAACATTCTGACATTGCTTACATCGCCGGAACCGTCTGCTGAATCATTTGCCTGCACACTGACACTCGCCAGGTCTACATAATTTGCACCTTTTTCATTTGTTACTTTGACCGGATCGGTGATCACACCGTTCAGAAGATCCAGACGTACGCCGTAAATCTGAGATTCTGCAATCTGATTTTCTGCTTTCAGAGATTCCTCCGAATTCGGCTCAATGCCGTCCTTCAGTACGACATCATTTTGCAGCCAGAATGCGTAGATATATCTTCCATCAGAAGCTGTCCGGTAATCCGTGATCCTTCCGGTTCTGTCCGTATTGATATTTTCCTGTGCATCCGCTGTTTTGCTTTCTGCATCATCCGTTGAACCTGATGTCTGCTCTGCAAGTTTGTCTCCTGCAACTACGGTTGGAGGCATATACACGCTCGTATCTTCCGATTCATTTCCATCTGGTTTTGTCTTGTTGATGTAATACAGCTTTGTATCTGCTTTTACCAGATTGTCGGCAATAGAATCAACCGGGATCGCATACAGCGTATTCTCTGCCAGATAAGTAAGAATGCTGGAGTCTCCATTTTTCACAAAGCTGATATTGCTCTCACCAACTCCATCCGATGAGGTTACCATGATTGGATGTGTAAAGATCCGGTTTTTGTAATCGTAAATCTGCAGATAAATATCACGGTCACTCTCTGTTGCCTTGTTTCCGTCGTAATCCAGTACGTATGCATACAGTGCCAGTCTGTTGTATGTAGTCACGCAGGATTCAATGACGATCGGATCCTGTTCGATCAGAGAACCATTTTCTGCTGTGTAAGTATAAGGCTTAAAGTCTGTGATTTCCGGTGTTTCTGTCCAGTAACCTTCGGAATCCAGTTTTTCTTTTACCTGTTTTTTCGGAACGATATCCAAGAATTTCTGTCCGTACCATGCTTTTTCATAATCCTGTGATACGGAGGATCCTTCATAATCAGAAACCCAGGTTCCATTTGTCAGATTATATTCACGATATGCTGTTACACTGTAGGCGTTTGCAACATCACCGACCAGTCCCTGATCATCCTGTGCACTGCTGCTGTATTCCGTCTTGGTATAGAATACAAGCATTCTGCCGGATTCTTCATCAATTGAAATCTGCGGGTTGATATCTGCTGTCAGATCGCCGATCAGATCGCCGTCTTCGTCTTCATAAATATAAGGTGCTGTCTTTGTAATCTCCTGGATTTCTCCAAAGGAATTACTTGTCTTGTCGAAAAATGCTCCGTGGATATTCATGGAATTCAGAGAATCGATCACACCGTCATCCGAAGTCAGCTCACGGTCTGCACTGGACCATGCTGCAAAAATACCTCTGTCACCCAGATCTTTCAGCACCGGTGCATCGTCTGTTGTTTTATCATTTTCGATACATTGCGGTCTGCTCCATCGTTCGAAATCGCCATCGAACGTTCCGATTGAATAGTAAAGCTGAATTCCATTCTCCACAGACAGATCCGGATTGTCTGCAAGGAACAGTGCAAGAATCTTGTTTTCGCTGATTGCAGCCATCTGAATATCCGGGTTTGGTGTCATACCTTCCAGCAGGATCGTTTCCATCAGACCTGAACTGTCAGCCAGACTTCTTGTCTTTCTGTTGCTCTCTCCCATCCATTGCGAACGGTTTTCAAGATAATCTCTTGATATATGTTCCATTCCTGCCAGACTTTCATAACGATAATCTGCTCCGCCGTCCCAGTCATTGATGCTGCTCGCATCGCCAAACATATTGAGCGTTTTCTTTGCGATATTCCATTTTTTCTCAAAGAACAGAATTTTCATTTTAATGTAAGCACTCAGTGTCACATCACCGGTATTTTTCTGATCTCTGAGTGTGTAGAAATTCATATCAAATTCAGCTGCACCATGTACATCAAGGTTCAGGAACTCAAATCCGACTCCTGCACCCAGATCCAGTGACGGTGAAATGTTAAACATTCCATACGCATTCATCGCCCGGTCTGCATTCTTTGGATTAAAATTAAAGATATCAATTTTTCCGGTCGAAGTATCCATAGCATCGTCCCGGTCTTTATTTTCTCCTGCACTCTTATCAATAAAATAGTACTCTTTGCCGTTTGCCTGCTCTATCACAAAAGTCGCAGAACCGCTGACTTTTGTACCAATTGAAACACGGATTGGAACTCCAATCGGTGTCACATACTGGATCAGTACATCCACACCTGCCGCTGCATTTGCCGCAAGCACCATATCTTTGAAATACCATTCCCCTTTATGTTTCGGATTCTGGGACTGACAGATTTCAATTTTAAGTGCAAATCCGACTTCAACCGATGCAGATCCTCCGACTTCCGCTTTTGATTTGTTTTTTGTACCATTTTTATCTACGGCACTTTCTGCTGCTTTCTTTCTCTTTTCCTTTTTCTGGTCTGCACTAAGAGCTGGATCTTTCTGGGCTTCTGCTGCATCTTTCACACTCAGGTCGATATCATCTGAGCTGAAACTGTAGCCAATACTGATCGTCTTCGTCTGATTGTCGTCTGAATTTGTTGAAATCTTATCCAGATTTCCATCCCATCCGAAATTGAATGCCGAATCAATCACGCCGATAATATCCATCACTTTTTCTGCACCGCCAAAGTTAAAGCTTGAGATAAAGCTCATCAGCCCAAGTGCCTGTGCAAAGTAGAATCCCATCTCATGTTCATAGTAGGCAACGCCTTTCTGATCAACAAACTGCACCGTCATATATGCTCCGGTCGTGATTCCAAGCTTGCCCGGATTAAAATCCAGTGTAAAGTTCTGATTGGTACTTTCCACCGTTTTTTCTGTTCCGGAGATTTCCGTTCCGTCTTTGCGGTAGAAACGGAAGATTGCTTTTTTTGCAGAAACAGCATCGTTCTTTGAGTATGCCTGGATTGCGATACGATAATCGTATTCTCCATTTGTCATGCCGCTTGGTGCAATCTTAACTGCATGATTGCCATCTATGCGGAATGCATCTGCTGCGGATATACCGATCGTATCATATGCATCCAGAACATATGTATTTGCTGCATTGACTGCCTGGGATGCTGACATGGTCACATTTCCATAAACAAAGCTTACGGTCTGATTTTCACCTGACACAAAATCCCGGTCTGTAAAATAGAAATAACCATCTCCGCCATTTCCGTCAATTCCGCCAAATTCACGATCTGCTTTTGTAACGCCTGTCTGACCTGCCACAGATACCTGCACACCGTTAATCGCTTTTTTAGTTTCTTTACTGCCAAATACCGGCTTGTCCTTTAAAGCTACCACACCGCTGATCACACCGGCATAGCGGTTTTTCACTTTTGGCAGGAAGCCGTAATAAATCAGAGTCTTCTCGAAAGACGGTAAAAACGTATAGATATTTCCATTGCTTGCAGTTCTTACAAAATTGTATTTTGCCACATCTGCCTGCTCTGTCGAAGTGATCACACCGTTTTTATCAGAATCACCGGTAAAATTCTTGAAATATGCCTTATAACCGTCTTCCGTTACCGCTGTAAGTGTATACGGTTTATTCATGGTTATACCCCGGATGACCATCGGAGTCTGATAATCGCCCTGCTGTACTTTTGATTCATCACCCTCATCCGGTGTATAGATAACAGCACCTTTTTTCTTATCATTGTTCTTTGGGTCAATCTCGACTGTGATCGTCGGAACCGTATACGTCGGATTGAGGTAAGTATACTCTCCGGTCGGAGTAAAGGTAATGACATTTGGAATTGCACTGTTTTGCTTTACCGTTTTTACTTTGCTCTTCGTATAGTTTCCGGATGCATATTTCTGTGTATTTGCTGCTACAATATTTTTATCTTCTCTATAGTATTCGTTCGCTTTCTTTGCACGGTCAATATCTTTATTTTCTCCCCGTACAGAATCATCCACATAGGTTCCGATCTCAAAACCGCCGACTGCGTAGCCTTTGTTTGCCACTGCACGGATTTTCAGTGTATCAAGAGATGTACAACGCAGAATAGTATTCGTGCCGAACCCGTTTGCATAAAATCCTTTCGCCGTATTTGAATTCTGAAACATGACTCTTGCCTCATACGGACGGTAAATCGGATGAAGCACAAAAACATTTCCATTGTACATATTTTTCTTATATTTATTCAGAAATGTCTGGTTAAAACTGTCAAGTTCACCCGGCGTAAGATAGGTATAGGTTTTAGAACTTGGCTCTTCCAGTGCATATCCCGCAAAATAGACATTGCCGCCTGCACCTGCCTCGATCTTTACACCATTGGATGTCGTATTTGATGTCCATTTGTGCTGTACCTGAATGGCTTCACCGAATTTATAAAGTGTTGCACTTCCGGTGCTGCTGTCAAAATTACCCTCACCGTTCTTCGCAATCTTTGCTTCTGCGATTGTGATCTTATTTCCAAGCTTGTACTTGTAAGAAGCACCCGGTTCGGCAATTGCTCCCTCATCGTCCGTATAGATCTTTTCCTGATAATAATTGCTGTTGTTATTGTTGTTATACTGATCGTTAACGATGCGGAATTCATAACCAGGATAATGCACCGTGATCTTGCTGACGCGTGCCGTTGCATTTTGGTTCTCGTTTGTAGTATAAACTTCAAGCTGAAGTTGGCTGTTGTTTTTCTGTTTGTTTCCCTTCAGGATAATCTTATCGGTTCTTGTATTAAAAGTATCGCTGCGGGATGCCACCCGTTCTCCGTTCAGCCACAGATACGATTTTCTGCTGCTGTCTGTATGTGTCTTTTTCTTACATTTCTTTCCTGTTGTCCAGGTGTGAGAACCTTCATTACTCTTCCACTCTACTTCAATATAATCTGCCGTTGCAAGCTCAAGCCCTGTCTTGACATTTATTCTGCCGGAATAACTTTTTCTCCTGCCGCTGACACTTGCTGATGTACTGACAGCAAATTTTTCACTTTTATCTGCAGCTTTTGTCTGTTTTTGATTGTCTGACGTGCTGATCTTTTCATCCGATGCCAGACTTTCTGTTGCTGCATTTTCATTGGTGAGATTGATGGTCGTAATCGCACATCCCTCTTCCACAAATGATTTTTCCGGATCCAGTGCAACCTGGAACTGTGCATTTTCCGGTGCACCTTCGTAATTTTTCAGTGGAATCTCTACCTGCTGGAACGTCACACCCTGCGGAAAAACAACTTCTTTTGTCACTTCTTCATAATCTGTTCCCGCTTTTGCTGTTCCGGAACCGGTTCCTATCACTACACTTGCGATCTTGTTGTTTCCGGAAACACGGTTGATGATGACCGTTGCCTTCCCTGCAGAGCGGTCTACCGTAATTTCATCGGCACTCATGGCAAAAATCGCTTTTTCTGATTCTTCATTATCAATAATGTTCAGATATGCAGTTGCCGTCGTTCCAAGTGTACCTGCTGTTACATTGCTCAGGAGAAATACAACCTGCTCGTCAGATTCTGCAATATCATCATCTATTGTTTCGATATCGATAGTCTTCATGTATTCGCCAGGTTTAAAGGTAAATGTATAAGATGTCCCTTCTACATTTCCGGCAAATTCATTATATGCTTCATTATAAGCTTCTTTCTTTTTCTCTTCTTCCAGCTTCTGTGCCTCATCCATCTCCTGCCAGTTCACATAGCTGGAATCTTCATCCAGATAGCTGTCCCTGGCAGCCTGCAAAGAGCCGCCGCTTTTCCTGCGGACTGCTGCCTGCACTTCCTGCTTTCCTTCTGTCTGGGCTTCCACCACCGAAGCCTCTGATTCTGTCTCTTCCCCGGTATCTTCAAAGACCTGCATATACGAGTTGGTGTCCGTCAGCGGTCTTCCTGTACCTTCCAGTGTCTTTCTGAAGATCCCGTCATCTACAGTCAGCAGATAGTCTTCACCGTATGTAGCAGATACATCCACTGCCTTGAACTCCACGGAAGCTGTCTGATCCGTGCCGCCTCTGCGGACGATTATAAGCTGCTTCTTTGTACCTTCTTCCCCGGAAATCTGCGTCTCAAGAAATTCAAAGCCGCCTTCCGGATAAAGTGCTGCATCCTGTGCAAGAGCTTCCTTCAGCTCTTCTTCTGTGACCGGTGTCCCCGCCACGGTTCTTGCCTGCGTTTCCGTCCCTGCTGCCGCAGCCGGAAGTACGCCGCTGAAAACCATGGAAAAACTCAGACCTGCCGCAAGAAGCTGTCTCAGTTTTTGCCCTGCATGTTTGTTTTTCATTTTCCTCACTTTTTCTCCTCCTTTTTTTTAAATTTTCCTCTTTCTCCATGTTTCAGATTTTTATTCTGTTATTTCATGGTATACATATAAATTTTACAACAAAATCCAGACACAATGCAATTGTTATGGAACAAAAGCAGATATAGCGGAACGAAAATTGCTTTTTTTGTTTTTTATGGCTGTTTAACTCATGTTAATTGACTTTGATAAGTGAAAATGCTATAAAAGAACCGAAGAGAAAAATTATAAAACAATTTAATAATGAAGGGAGACGGTTCCTATGAAAAAATTTGAAACCGAGATGCTTAACCTGACCTACGAATGTCTGACCCGATACTGGCAAAAGGACTATAAGTTTGTGATCAGTTACTGTGCAAAAGAAGTAATATGGTGTGGTGCAAGACAAGATGAGTTCATGCTGTCCCGTGAGGTAGTGGAAGATGATTTTCGCACCAATGCAAAGGAAATCCCGCCATGTCATCTGCTCAATGCAGAATTTTTAGCCAAAAGCAATGCATCACTTTGCGTTATAACCGGTAATTACCGTGTGGTGACTGACGAAAGTGCAGATTTCTTTCTGCAGGCTCAGCAAAGATGTACCTTTGTCTGGGAAAAAACAAAAGAAGGTCCGAAGATCTGCCATATGCACATCTCCAATCCGATCGGAGAACTGAAAATCGTAAAAGAAGAAGCCTTTCCAAACACAATAGGCAAAATGGCTCACCGTTACCTGATAAACGAAATTCATCGTCGAACAGACAGCGGACGTGTTTCTGCCTGTATTGAAAACGGCTCGCTTGCTTTTTTTGAAATATCCAAAATTCTGTTCGTTTCTGCACTTGGAAAAGAATGTGTGATACAGACGACATCCGGGGAAAAGTTTGTAAAAAACAGTATCTCCGACCTGCAAAAACAAGTCGGAGACAATCTGATCGCGATCCATCGCAGCTATCTTGTAAATCCTGAATTTATCCGTTCGATCCAGCGTTATCAGATCACACTGGTAGACGGGACTGAGCTTCCTGTTCCGCAGAGAAAATACAATGAACTGCGTCAGAAGCTGATGAAACTTTATACGATAGAAGAAGACTGATCTTCCGGCAGCCATCATCTCTGCCTGCTTTTAAAACACCGGTGTATAAAGATACCGGTCACAAACAGTACAATGGCAGCATACTGGATCACACTAAGTCCGGCAATCAGAAGCACCCCTGTCTGATCCATCATAAATTCTGAAAGAAAAATACAGACTGCAAACCCCATGCTGAACACATCTGCAAAATGTTTTTTCTTTGTGTGCAAAGCAAAAAATAATATCAGCAAAATTACCATGCCTGAAATTTCAAAAATCTGCACCGGCCAGACCGGATAACTGAACCCTGCACCACTCTTCCCGTTTGCACGATACCAGAATGCAAATATCCCACTGTAAGGTTTCCCCATGCAGCACCCTTCACACAGGCAGGCGATCCGGTTGAAAATATGCTGAAATGCAAGGAAAACACACAGAAGATCCAGATATCCCGTCCACTCCCCTTTCTCCTTTCGGAAAATCGCCCGGTACAAAACCGGGAAAACCCACATTGTAAACAGCACACGCCCAATGAAATGATTTCCGTTTGGCTGTGTGATGATATGAAAGATATTCCACTCTTCCCCATATGAAAGACCACGTACCAGCCTTCCTGCAAACATTCCAACTTCCAGTATCGCAAATGCAAGCAGATACACTTCCGCGGTTTTCTTCCATGATCTGTTTTTACGGTAGTATAAAACGATCAGAAGAATACTTCCAATCACACTTCCCAGATTAATAAAAAAATCATAAGCCTCTATTCCGCCGATATACTTAAGCACAACTTTTTTCCCTCCTGATATTGATTCATGCCGGAAAATGCGACATTATTCTATTATCATATCATAAACGGAGTGCAAAAAGAAACTTTCTTTTATCTTCTCTGCCACTTCCTGCAGTTTCTGTGCTCTTTGTCCGAATATCCGGACAGCGAGATCATTCTGCACCAGTTTTGTCACGCCGCCATCGCACTCCGGTTCCTGTTCCAGGATCTCCCAGATATTCTGTTGCAGTTCTTCGCTGCCGCCGGTCAGAAAGATATTTGCCATATGCGTGTAACCTTCGTACATACCGATGCCTTCCATATCCATTTTTTCCGGCTCATAGCGGGTGTTGTCCCGGTAGATCAGGCTGCCGCTTCGCCAGACGGAAACTTTCGATGCATACTTCCGGTAGCGAAAGCGTTCCCCGGATGCTTTTCGACCGCAGGAAATGATTTCCATCAGAAAGAATCTTGAACTTTCGTCTTCGAGATGGATTTTCATATCACTTTTAAATGCAGACTGTGCATATGGGATCACCGGCTGCGGATAGTAACAGAAAACTGCATTTTTTTTCACTTCTGCCGTCACACTCCGGCGTGCCAGTCCTTCTTTCATCTTATGCACTTTATCAAAAGACTGAGAAAGAAATTCCAGATTGCTTCCTTCGGAAATCTGAAAGGTGAACTCCTGAACATCGCCTTCCATGATTCCGGCCGAAGCACACAGCGGCATAATGGAAATTCCGCCATCTTCTTTTGGAAATGGTGTCATAACTTTATAAGGTGCAGTAAAGGAAAGATCTTCCACTATGGTTTTTCCATCCCGGCTTCCGGTGCGGATCGACAGTCTGGATATTTTTCCGAATTTGTTTTCTGTCAAATGTTCGTCCGCCTTTCTTTTTTATTTTTCAAGAATGCTTCTTATATTCTTGCTGTGAAGTAAAGCGGACATTCACAATCCGCTTCTCTGCGTTCAAGTCGAACATTATGCTTACAGATCTTCCAGCAATACACTTTTTTTGATCCATTCTACTACTTTATCCACATTTTCATCCCCGCGGATGTTGGTAAACTGGAATGGACGGTCACCACGCATTTTCTTTGAATCACGTTCCATGACTTCCAGACTTGCTCCGACATATGGTGCGAGGTCGATTTTGTTGATGACAAGCAGATCTGATCTTGTGATACCAGGACCGCCTTTTCTCGGAATTTTATCTCCTTCTGCAACATCGATCACGAAAATCGTGGCATCTACCAGTTCTGGGCTGAAGGTTGCGGAAAGGTTATCTCCGCCGCTCTCGATAAAGAGCAGTTCAATATCCGGGAAACGCTCCATCATTTCATCAACTGCTTCAAGGTTCATCGAGGCATCTTCACGGATTGCCGTATGCGGGCATCCGCCGGTTTCCACACCGATGATCCGCTCGACCGGAAGAACACTGTTTTTTGCCAGAAACTGTGCGTCTTCCTTTGTATAAATATCATTGGTGATGACACCAATGCTGTAGTCTTTTGCCATTTTTCTTGATAATGCTTCGATAAGTGCTGTTTTTCCGGAACCTACCGGGCCGGCAACTCCAATTTTCACGTATGACATACTTTTTCCTCCTGCTATGACATATACAATCTGGAATACAGTTTTTCGTGCTGGATTCCACGAATATCAAATCCCGGTGCTGACAGGCACAGGTCATCTTCGCTGTAAGTTCGGATCTCTTCCAGAATTTCTGCAAATTCCGGATAACATCCGCTCAAAAGCTGCTGTCCTGCACTCTGACTGAGCGGGATGGTTTTGACACAGTTTGTTACCATTGCGGAAGTCTGTGCATATAAATAATGATACAACGTCTCTTCTTCCTCGATTCCAAGAGCCGCACAGAAAACTCCGTACACAATGCAGTGACTGACCGCTTTTCCCTTTCTTGCGTCCAGATACGCTTCAAAAATTTCTCTGTTTTTCATCGGCATCGTTTCTGCATGCAATTTTTCGATTGTTTTTGCAAAACGGGAACCCATTTTTCTGGACGCTTCCCGCTGTTCAAAAGGAATCCTGGATGCTCCGAGGATTTCTTCCAGCTCATCCAGTCCGTCTGCATCACTTTGATCTGCCAGTTCCCACGCAAGACGAACTGCCAGCAGATCGGTATAAGCAAGTGCGAAACGCAGTTTTTTATGAATATATTCTGCCGCTGTTTTCTCATCGCAGACGCTTCCCTGCTGGATGTAAGTTTCCAGTCCCTGCGAGTGAGAATAGCCTCCGATCGGGAAAAGTGCGTCATTTACCTGCAATAAGAAGAAACGGCGAATCTCCTGTTCTCTGTCCATATCCGTTCCTCTCTTTTTGTGATGCCGGAGCACATTCTGCCCCGGCACCGTAATATCTTTTATATTCTCAGTGATGATGGTTGTGGATCGCTGCGGAAATCCGTCGGTCAAAATCAAGTTTCCGCACGGTTTTTTCTGCTTTTACACCGTGCAGTTTTTCCAGCATCGCCATCATCGGCTCATTGTAAATGGTGATAAAGGTATTTTCTTTATCGCCCCAGAAAAGCGGTGCATGGCGGTTGCCGATCTCGTAGCAGACCTTTGCAACATATTTTTCGTGTCCCGGTGCAAGCGATACTTCGATCACTTCGCACGGCGGTGTGTTGACCACGATCACCACACCGTCTGCATCATAGATCACATCATCCTGAAACAGTCCTCTTGTCAGAATGGAATCATCCATACGGATGCCCACTTCACGACCCTGACCGGTCACTTTTCGATGGATCTTTTTAAATGCTTCATGCCATTCGATATCCACATATTCTACTGTTTTTCCTGCGATATCCACATCTTTTAATTTTCCGATTACTTTTTCACAAACCATTCTACCATACTCCTAAGATCAGCATGATTCCCGGAATCCATGCGGTGACCACGCCTTCAAACACCTGAAGCAGCGGTACAAATTTTCCGAGCTTTTTGCCCATGATATCTTCTACAAATGCAGTTCCCCAGAGGATTGCCCACAGATACCAGATACCTGCCCAGCGGATATCTGCGGTAATTCCAAGTGCTGCACTTCCGGTAATTCCCTCGATGGTTCCAAAGATCAGTGCATTGACTGCAACAAAGGTGGAAAACCATGCAAATGGAATCGGGCTGAGCTTGTAAATCTTGCTGAATGCGACAAACAGATAGGTAAATCCAAACAGAAGTCCGGTTCCTGCCGCATAATAGTTGCCCTGTACCAGGCTCACGAAATTGATAAAGACCGACAGGCCTCCGGTCAGCAAATTCATCACTGCCGCCGATTTGCCATCGACTTTGTACAGCGTACACATGCCGTTGTTGATCAGTACAATTCCCACAAATAAAAGGCAAACTCCTAACATTTTGTTCCTCCTAACTCTTTATTTAAATTGATGTCCTCAAAATTGCTCCGTTATAATATAACTCTCGCAATTTTGCAATCATTCAAAATCCGCTCATTTTTCTGCGAAAAATGGCTGCTTTTTCATGATTTGGCGGGATTCATAGACATAAAAATGTATGCAAGCATCCATTTTATGTCCATTTCTCCCTTGGACATCAAAATAAGTTATACAGCTGTGTAAGCGGCAGTTTCTGTGCCGGTTTGGATGTGATAGATTCTCCGTCGACCGTCACTTCATAAGTCTCCGGATCTACGGTGATCTTCGGTGTGCGGTTATTGAATACCATGTCTTTCTTGGCAATCGTACGGCATCCTTTTACCGGAACAACGTTTTTTTCCAATCCGTATGCATCCTTGATATCTGCATCGTAAGCTGCTTTGGAAACAAAAGTCAGGCATGCTTCATTTTTTGCCTTTCCATGTGCTGCGAACATCGGCTGATAGAGAACTGGCTGTGTGGTCGGGATGGATGCATTTGCATCACCCATCTTGGATGCAATGATCATGCCGCCTTTGATGATCATATCCGGTTTTGCACCGAAGAATGCCGGTTTCCACAGTACCAGGTCTGCGAACTTGCCTTTTTCCACAGACCCTACATAATCTGCAATACCATGTGTCAGTGCCGGATTGATCGTATATTTTGCGATATAACGTTTTACACGGAAGTTGTCGTTTCCTTTGCCTTCGTCTTCCGGAAGTGCTCCGCGTTCGTCTTTCATTTTGCTTGCTGTCTGCCAGGTACGTGTGATAACTTCGCCGACACGTCCCATTGCCTGAGAGTCCGAACTCATCATACTGAAGATACCCATGTCATGCAGAACATCTTCTGCTGCGATGGTTTCCGGACGTATTCTGGAATCTGCAAATGCGACATCTTCCGGGATTTTTTTGTCCAGATGATGGCATACCATCAGCATGTCCAGATGCTCATCCAGTGTATTGACCGTGTATGGCATGGTCGGGTTTGTGGATGACGGAAGTACATTTCCTGCTGCCGCTGCACGGATGATGTCCGGTGCGTGTCCTCCGCCTGCACCCTCGGTGTGGTAAGTATGGATCGTTCGACCTCCGATCGCTGCCAAGGTATCTTCGACACATCCGCCCTCATTCAGCGTATCGGTATGGATTGCTACCTGCACATCGTACTCATCTGCTACATTCAGGCAGTGGTTGATAACAGCCGGTGTCGCACCCCAGTCTTCATGAATTTTCAGTCCCATTGCACCTGCTTTGACCTGCTCGATCAGCGGTGCCTCATCCGAACAGTTTCCTTTTCCGAGGAATCCCAAGTTCATCGGATATTCTTCTGCTGCTTTGAGCATCATTTTCAGGTTCCACGGTCCAGGTGTACAGGTCGTTGCATTGGTTCCGTCTGCCGGACCGGTACCGCCTCCAATCATTGTTGTCACACCGCTGTACAGTGCACAGTCGATCTGCTGCGGGCTGATAAAATGAATGTGGGTATCAATTCCGCCGGCAGTTACGATCATGCCTTCTCCTGCCAGTGCCTCTGTGGAAGCTCCAACCGTCATGCCCGGAGTTACGCCGTCCATAATATCCGGGTTTCCTGCTTTTCCGATTCCAACGATTTTGCCGTCTTTGATACCGATATCTGCTTTTATGATTCCGGTCACATCCACGATCAGTGCATTTGTGATGACCAGATCCAGATCTCCGTCTTTGCTGCAGGTCTTAACAGACTGTCCCATACCGTCACGGATGGTTTTTCCGCCTCCGAATTTA
Organism: Ruminococcus sp. MCC718; assembly: GCF_018783905.1. Classification (NCBI taxonomy): domain Bacteria; kingdom Bacillati; phylum Bacillota; class Clostridia; order Eubacteriales; family Oscillospiraceae; genus Ruminococcus; species Ruminococcus sp. MCC718. The sequence continues at coordinate 113,863 of NZ_WQNP01000113.1, read as the reverse complement.
ATTTCATCTCCATAGGTGGTAAAATCTTTTTCCACTTCAACGACAAGACTTGTATCTGCCAGTCTTACTTTATCGCCCACGGTCGGGCCGTACATCATTGCATATTTTTCACCGGAAATTTTTACGCTCATCTGCCATCCTCCTATACAAAACCTTTTAATGCTGCTTTTTCCATAGAAGCTTTTTTCGTGTCTTCTTCTGCTCTGGCTCTTGTCAGGTCATTTAATCCAAATACACGCTTTCTGCCGCCCATCTGTGTGAGCTGAACCTCTTTTTCTTCGCCCGGTTCAAAACGAACTGATGTTCCTGACGGAATGTCCAGATGATATCCATAAGCTGTCTCACGGTCAAACGAAAGGCATTTATTTACTTCGAAAAAATGATAATGAGATCCCACCTGCACCGGGCGGTCTCCTTTATTCGCAACAAGAATTTTCACTGTGTTTTTTCCTTCGTTGAGTGTGATCTCTCTGTCTGCCGGAATAATTTCACCGATTTTCATGGTTTGTTGTCCTCCTTCTTCAAGATTCGCCCGCAAATCATCTACGGGGCTGCCTCTGTCTACTGGATCGGATTATGTACCGTTACCAGCTTGGTTCCATCCGGAAAAGTTGCCTCTACCTGTACTTCTTCCAGCATATCTGCAACACCATCCATAACATCTTTTTTGGTAAGGATCTTCGTTCCAAGCTGCATCAGCTCCACAACCGTTTTTCCGTCACGTGCCAGTTCCAGAAGTTCCGAACTGATATAAGCAAGCGACTCTACATAATTCAGCTTCACGCCGCGTTCTTTTCTCTCTTTGGCAAGATTTCCCGCCATGTGAAGCATCAGTTTTTCCTGTTCCTTCGGGGTAAGTCTCATAGTAATCCTCCTGTTCATCTAAGTAAAAGTTATAAGATGCCCACGAATTGTTCCGTACTTCGTACTCTCACAATTCTACCCACCATTCGCATATCGTGAAGCTTACGCTCCACTTTTATGCTCATGTTGGGGCGGGTCATTAAGCCATAAAACCACTCCTGTGCAAGCACATCGTGGTTTCAGGCTTCTGACCCTGGCATCACAAAAAGACGCAGACAATGGCTCCCTTTTACAGGCTCCATTGTCTGCGTCTTTATCCCTATGGATTTGCTATGCATTATAGTCGATTTTATTTTTTCCGTCAAGCAGTTTTTTGAATGTTTTTTGCGGTATCTGATGGAATATGCTGTTTTTTCTTTAAATATACGATAAACACTACTACCATAACTATCACATACAATACCGAAAAGCCAACACCAATAAACCATTCTACTGGCCGGAATTTCATTGTTATCGTATGCTTTCCCCGGGTAACATGCAATCCCATAAAGCAACGATTGACTGTACTGATATCTGCCTTCTTTCCATCCACATATGCCGTCCAACCACTATGTTTTGACTGAAGAAGCGTTACATATCCTTCTGTTGGTGCATCTACTGTCATCTGGATACTGTTAAATCCAAACCACGATACATCAACCGTTCCATCTGAAGTCATTCTTTCCATTTGTACCAGTTCTGCCTTTTCTGCCTGTATAGCTTCTCCTGTAATCTTCAGTTGCTGATATACCTGCTCTACGGAAGGGAAATAAATATCCACATACTTTTTGCCTTCCTCTTCTTTTACCGTAAAATCACCTTTATAAGACTGTTGCTCTCCATTACTGTCCGTAAATCTGATCTTCAGAAAAATCTCATCTTCTGTATTACCTGTAAGATAAAGCCGGACTCTTCCCGTTTTATCTTCCGCCGCACTCAGTTCCCCAGCAATCTGACAACCTTTCTCTGTTTTTATCAGATTCAGTTCTTCTCTTGCCACAACTTTCGCTTCCAGCTTCTGAGACGATGTGATTGTTTCATCCAGTCCTTTTTTTACAAAAATCTGTTCCGGATCATTGCTGCACCGATTGATCCATTTTTTATAGGATATATCATTTGATGTCACTACATTATTGGTAAAATAAGCGACCGGGTTCTGCTCTATAATGCTTCGATTATAAGTCTGCCTGAAATCTTCAGTAGCAGAAAGTAAAAAAGAATAATATCCTTCTTCATCAAAAGTTTTATTATATAATATTACTCGATTGTTATATCGACTTGTACTTCGAGCAGCTCCTGTAAAATTCACTCCTAGTTTTCTCTGATTATAATTGCTAAATTGCTGGTCAATGTCATCTCGAACTTCCTGGTTTGAAGAATATTCCCCTGGTGCATATTTAGCAATTGTAAGTGGTGTTTCTAAAAAGGACCATGTAAAGACCTCTACAATTACAATTCCTACTATAAAACCTTTTCGCCACAATCTGTAAACCTGTTTTTTATAAATAGTATAAAAAACAAAAAAATAAACACTTAATATAATAGAAACTCTTATAGCCGACTCTGCAAATCCCTGCAACTTCGTAAGATCTATTTCTGAACTAGATTTCACAGCATTGACTATCACTCCCGAAATACTTCCAGCAAGTAATGTAACGCTCGTCAAAATTAGTGTGACTTTCAGTACCTTTAGGGAAATTTTTCCTGTCTTCAAAATATCTGATAAAACCGGAACGAGTGTAAGCATAACAAAAATCATCAGAAAAACCCGATTCGTTGTAGGAAATCGAAAACTAGCATACATTGGAACAAAACGGTATAACAACATATGTACAAATGAAGTGTTTCCCATACAGATAAAAAAAGATATCACAGCCAGACTACCATATAATTTCTTATTTTTCTGTTTTTTTTCCAGTATCATAGGTAACAGTAACAATGTAATGATCCCCATATAGAAATTTGACATACTCACTCCAGCCGGTTCCGGTATAAATTTTAACGTTTCCGGAAATAGAATAGATAAATATATCAACGGTGAATACCCATTTGCTACCTGCCCAAGACCATTTCCTCTGGTGATCAGTGACATATTTTTCAAAAAAGGAAGAAGTATCGCTGCACCGGATATAACGGTAAAAATACAAACAAGAATAAACTTTCCGGCACAGGAAATTACATTTTTGTAAAATGTCTTATTTTTATCGTATCCAAAATACAAAGTATATGGAACTAAAAACAAAAACAGATTAAAAAACATCTCCGGATATCCACCAAGTAATAGCTGGGATGCTGCAAATCCGGTTCCCAGTGCAAATATCAAATGTTTTTTCTGCAAAAAAGCCCACATTCCTAAAAAGACATACGGAATCCATGCAGCTGATATAATAATCATAATATGCTGCGCATTAGATAAAAACAAACCACTTCCACAATAAAGCACTCCAACCAAAAAACAGGCACAATCATCACTCTAAGACAATTCTTTTCTATTCTTCAATTCTTGTCCTGCCAACAGATATACGCCAAAACCGCCAATCGCAATATGAATTGCGTAACAAAATGCTACTGTTACAGGTGTATATCCGACATATGCCATAACCAGTGTAATAATGTACCACACCGGCATTCCTAAAACTGCATAATGTGGTGTCCCATTACGCATCAGTGGATTCCATAGTGGTAATGTATGATTTTTGATCGCTTCCGACATAAGTACCTGGAATGGATATTCTGCATCCCAGATATCCCACTTCATCAAATTTTCTCCTAGCAAAAGAGACCAGTTCATCAAAAAACTGATCAAAAGAAATAATGCAAACACTCCTATATGTATCACTATTTTATTCTTCTTTTTTACTGTCATTCTTTTCTCTCCTGTTTTTTAAACGCCCAAAATTTATTCATTACAAAATTCAAAGGAACACTCACAAAAATATTTAAAATTGGAGCAAGCATTTTAGATATTCCCAGTTTTTCTACCCATAATATAGATAACACCGTATTTAAAAATATCCCTGTAAAAGCATAAGAACAATATGTTTTTACAAGTGCCTGAAACCATGGGATCGCTTCTTTGTCTGAAGCAAATACATATTTGCGATTCCAGTAAAAAGACCAAAGAACACTCAGCAAAAATCCTAATATCTGTGCAATCAGATAATCCATTTCTCCAAACCAGTTATTTTTCTGAAAAACAACCAGTGCTACAAGATAAATCACATAGGAAATCAGTGTATTACTTACACCGATAATCCCAAATTTTATAAATTGCATAAGACCTTCCCATGCTTTGAGACTGATCTTTATACGTAGTATTTTTACCAAAATCAGGTAGCATACCTGTTCAAAAAAACTCCAGCAACGTTTTATTACATTTTCCATGATTTTATCCTATCTGTCTTACGAAAATAACGTGATCTCATGAACATATGGAGTCTTATCTGACCAGCGTTTTTCATCTATTTCGATTTCATCCTCAATACCATCTACTGGTGATGCATGACTGCCACACACCTGAAATCCGATTTTCGTATAACTTTTATATGCTGCCAGATTCTCTCTGTTTACTGACGCATAAATTCTTTTCAATCCCAGTTTTTTGAACCCTACAGCCATAGCCAGTACAAAGCTTTTTCCACCAATTCCATGACCTCTGGCTTCCAGATCACCAACCTGAAGCCGTCCAATCTCTGCCTGACCATTTTCAAAATTATATAATGCCAGACTTCCGACCATCCGCTTCAGCCTTTTTGTTTCTTCGATTGCAAATACGATGGAATCTGTATCCTGCAAATATCCTTCATACCATTTTTCCTGCATTTCTCTGGTAATATGTCCGATATTTCTCAAAAATCTGGTCTGAGATGCATCATTTCTCCAGATACGAAGATTTTCGATATCTTTTCTCTCTAAAGGACGGATGGTTACTTCTCCATATACTGCACTATAATGATGTTTCATAGTCTGTTATTCCTTTCCGAAGGCATTCAGGCAGTTGATGACATAATCCTGTTCTTCTTCTGTCATTCCATTATACAGCGGAATCGAAACAACCTCTTTTGCATACTGTTCCGTGATCGGCAATGCCCCTTCTTTTAAGCCAAGATACTGGTATGCTTCTGACAGATGCGGCGGAATTGGATAATGAATGATCGTTCCGACTTCTTTCTGATTCAGATATTCTATCAGTTCATCTCTACGTCTGCAATGAATCACAAACTGATGCCATACCGTTGTTGCACCTTCTCTTACTTTTGGAAGCTGTAATAACGGATTATCCAGAAGCTTCTGATATCTTTTACATAATCTTACTCTTTCATCCGTAATCTTTTTCATATGCTGCAAACGTACACGCAAAAGACCTGCCTGCATTTCATCCAGTCTGGAATTCGCACCCACTACTTTATTGTAGTATCTTTTCTCACTTCCGTAGTTGCGAAAAACTCTTACATCTTCTGCAATCTTATCATCATTTGTAACAATCGCTCCTGCATCACCAAATGCTCCCAGATTTTTTGATGGATAAAAAGAAAAACAGCCGATATCGCCAAATGTACCTGTCATTTTCCCATCAAAACATGCACCATGGGACTGTGCACAGTCTTCTACCAGTCTTAAATGGTATTTCTGAGCCAGTTTTACCACCTTTCCCATATTAGATGCCTGACCATATAAATGCACTACAAGAATTGCCTTTGTTTTTTCTGTGATTTTCTCTTCTATTTTGTCAACATCGATATTGTTGTATTCATCCGGCTCTACAAAAACAGGTGTTGCACCATTGATCGTGATTCCCATTACACTTGCAATGTAAGTATTGCCCTGTACGATCACTTCGTCACCCGCACCAATGCCAAGAACACGGAATGCAATCCACAATGCATCCAGGCCACTTGCAACTCCAACACAATTCTTCACTTGCAGGTAGTCTGCAAATTCCGTTTCAAAACTTCTTACTTCGTTTCCAAGTACATACCAGCCGGATCTGAGTACTTCCAAAGCTTTCTGTTCAAACTCTTTCTGATACATTGCAAATCCGCGGTCCAGACGATTAGGCATGATCTTCATGTTTATTCTCTCCTTTTTTCTGTTCTAATGTATTTTCATCTTCGACAATATAAGTCGGTCTGTTTCTGGAAGCATCAAAGGTTCTCCACAAATAACCTCCAAGAATACCAAGTGTCACCATAATAATCCCAAAACTGCACAGATTAAAAATGAACAGGGTTGTCCATCCACTTACCTGAATCAGTCCCATGATTTTACATACCAGAACAACAATTCCCCATATAAGTGCACCAACGCAGGACAGGGTTCCAATCATAGTAACCAGTGAAATTGGCAACGTTGAAAAACTGAACAGGGTATCCGCCACCAAACGTACTTTCTTTTTTAATGTCCATTTGCTCGTTCCTATTTCTCTTTCCAGACGTACATAGGGTATCTCTTCCGTTTTAAAACCACTCCAGAGAATCTGTCCAGTCAGTGCACTATTTCTCTCATCCAGTGATAATAATACCCGGATAACTTTCTGATCCAGCAGATACACATCAAATCCACCTTTTGGCATATTGGACAATGCCGCTTTTCTGACCATCCAATAATATGTATTTGCAAACAGTTTTGTTCCAAAACTTTCTTTCCTGTCCTGCCTTACTGCAAGCACAACATTATTGCCCTGCTTCCAGCTTTCAACCATTTTAAGGATCAGCTCCGTAGGCTCCTGAAGATCCGCTGCCTTTACTACCGCACAATCACCTGTACACTTTTCCAAACCACACAGAATAGCCGCATGTGAACCAAAATTACGTGACAAACTGACAATTTTTATGTTGGGATCCTGATCTGCCAGTTCCTGCATAACTTCATAACTACGGTCTTTTGATCCATCATTAACCATGACAATTTCGTAATCATAATCGATTTTGTCAATAAATTTTTCTTTTATATCTGCATAAAGGGGATACAGATTATCTTCGTTGTAATAAACTGGTATCACAATTGAAACTTTCATTCTTTTTCTCTCTTTTCTTCTGTATGTACCATTTTAACAAAGGTATCATAGTCTCTGATATATTCCTCTGGATCATAATGTTCACTGGAAAGCACCAGCAAAACTGAATCTTCGCTAAAATCATACATATCTTTCCATATCATTTCCGGAAGATAAATACCTGTATGTGCACGATTCAGACTGAATACTGCTTCATTTCCAAGACCATCCTTTACCCGAACCTTACTTTTTCCGGCAACATTAACCAAAACAAACTGACTTTTCAAGTTTGCATGCTGTCCTCTCACTACGTCTTTATCTGAACCGTAAATATAAAAAATCCTTTTTATATCAAAAGGAACATCTTTCATTCCTTCTACAATGACAAGATGACCTCTTTTGTCTCCTCTTTGCGGAAATTCCAACATTTTAACTTCTCTTTTGTTCATCTCTTTTTCCTTTCTCAAAAACTATTTTAACTTGTTGTGCTATTTAAAACGAATTTGCAAAAATCCTGTGAAAGGGCAAAAAATCCCTACAGTTTGACAAAAGCAAAAAATCAGAAAATCAATTCTTTGATTTTTCCAATGTCACAAGTTTCGTGAAAAATACTGTTTAAGGCAATGCAAAGATTATATGCCAGAATTTTGTTTACCAGGCGTGTGCATAATCCCTGAAAAGTTTTAGCCAGTACTCTTTCTGCATTTAATTGCTCGCTTAACTGTGAGAAGACCGTTTCCACTCTCCTGCGAAGCTTAAATACTAATTGTCGGAAAGAAGTTGACCACTTTGACTTACTGTTGGAGCGTTTTAATGCCAAAAGAGTATTCTTTTGTTCCTGCATTTCCAGCATAAGGGCTTCTCCAACATAGCCTTTATCTGCAAGAATTGTAAGACCGCTTTGATTTTCAACGATATCCCTTAAACCCTGACGGTCATCTACAGATACTGGTGTAATTTCAAAGGACGTGATGTATCCTTCCAGAGTAATAAGGACATGTACTTTATAGTCAAAATAGGTTCCTTTCTTGGAAGGGCATTTCCCATAATCTGCACCATATCCACGAAAAGACCTGCAAAACCGTGCCCGTCCGAATTTGCAGACGGCAAGCGGAAAACTGTCGATGATACAGTAAGGACTGACAGGAACTGGAAAAGCAGACAGCATTTTCTGACGTAACCGTTCAGTTGTCTGCATCAAAGCCCGCCTTGTCCTGTTAAAACGGCTTCGGCTGCATAGATTTGGAAATAAGTGACGATAATTTCGCTTTACAAAGTGAAACCAGGCATTTTCAGAATCAATGCCAGCTAATTCGCCGCAAAGGCTAATCGTAATAATTTCAGGATCCGATAATTTTGCATCCAAAACACGTCTCCTGTGGATAACCTCATCCGGAGCAAATTGATGATAGAGATCATCAATGATAACATAAACAGTGAAAATAAAGTCTTCAAAAGTTGCTATGATTGTGGTATTATTGTTTTGGAACTTCAACATAATGATGCCTCCTTTCGTTTTTTGTATTTCCTACAAGCAGGATAGCACATTTTGTTGAAGTTTCTTTATTATTTTTATTTAGCACAACGAGGTATTTTAGTTATCCAGTATTTTCTCTGCTATAAATCATCAACGTTTTTCCTGATAGACTTTCGCTTTGTCCACACGATGGTCATCCATTTTCAGGACAACTACTTTCACGCCGTCACTTACAAAGCTGTCGCCCTCTTTCGGGATCTGCCCAAGTTCCTCCATGATCCAGCCGCTCAAAGTATTGACATCCACCGCTTTCTCAATATCCAGCAGTTCAAACACTTTATCAATATTTGCCGATCCGCTCATCAGATATTCCCGGTCGGAAATTTTTTCGATTTCTTTAATGACACGGTCATGCTCATCCCAGATATCACCAACCAGCTCTTCAATGATATCCTCGATCGTAACCAGACCTTCCGTTCCGCCAAATTCATCCAGAATGATCGCAATGTGGGTTTTACTGTCCTGAAGCTTTTTCAGCAGGACACCGATCTTCATCGTCGGTGTGATAAACAGCACCGGGCGGATGATATCTTTCAGAGGTCGGTCGGTATGATAAATGAAATTATGGAAATCTTTCTGGTTGACAATGCCGACAATATGGTCGATATCTTCCTCGTAAACCGGAAGTCTTGAAAATCCGGTATCCAGAAACATTTTTGCGATTTCTTCTTTTGTCGCATCCAGCGGAATACTCTCGATATCCACACGCGGCGTATAAATGTCACTTGTCTCAAGATCCATAAAACCGATCGCACTGCGAATCAGTGTACTTTCATCGGCATCGATCCCGCCTTCCTGTTCTGCTTCTTCTACGATCGTCATCAGCTCCTCGTCCGTGATCCCACGGTCATCCGAAGGCTTGTTGAACAGTTTGACAAGCAGCTTTTTCCATTGAGCAAACATCCAGATAAATGGTTTTAAAAGCACCATCAGGGCACGGATAAACGGTGCGGAAAACATGGCAAATTTCTCCGGCGATTCTTTGGCAATGCTTTTCGGTGAGATTTCGCCAAAGATCAACACGACAACCGTGACGGAAGCTGTTGCAACGCTCGCTCCTGTCTGCTCACCCAGAAATTTGACAAAGAGCAGTGTCGCCACAGATGAGAGCAAAATATTGACCAGGTTGTTGCCGATCAGGATCGCCGAGAGCAGCGTATCGTAATTGTCTGCCAGCTGAAGTGCAAGTGCTGCGGATTTGTCACCTTTGTCTGCCATTGTTTTCATACGTGCATGGCTCATCGTGGAAAAGGCTGTCTCGGTCGCTGAAAAATATGCGGACAAAACAAGACAGACCAGAATAATAACCAATGAAGTCGAGTCACTGGACATGATAAATAAAAAACCTCCCTTTCAAAAAAGCATGGCCTGTTGTACCCTGACAACAGACCATGCCCTGTCTTTCTTTGTAATCTGTTTTCTGTTGTTATTATATGAGATAGCCGTCACAGTGTCAATGGGAAGCTTTTCTTAGCGTTCGTTTTTCTTCTTACCATTCACTGCCTGAATACTTCATCTCATAGAATAACTGATGTGCTCCTTTGTGAGCAACGTAGCACACAAAATATCCTTTTTTATATGACATACTTTGCTCTCCTGTTATTACTTTCGTGTTGTTATCGTTTGCACGAACCATGACTGTCGCATGGACACCATCATAAACATCCGGCTTTTCTGCATATCCGGCAGCGATGTCTGCTGTTCCGGTATCGGTAGCTGTCCTGGCATTTGCTATATAATTATCTTTTGCTGCACAACAGGTACTTCTCCAGATTCCGGCAATATGTCCGGCATACTCGCATCCGCCATAAACCGATACTCCATCCATCGTATTTTCAGAGATCACACTGAAATTGTTCTCTCCAATGATGCCGCCTGCGGTGTATGCACTGCCTACACTGGTGTTCATAATCTGACATTGCGTGATGCTGCTTTCATAGCGGAACGCATCCTCACTCTCTTGTGTCTGCTTATCATCTCTTCCGGCAATTCCACCCGCATACAGTCTGCCAATGCTTTGAACATCTGATCTTGTTGTAATGCTGCCGATTTTTCCATTTTCCAGGATTCCTCTCTGAATTTTTCCGGAACTGCTTCCTGCAAAGCCTCCAAGATAAACCGTCTGTGCGGTATCCCGGATATGGTCTGACAGCACACCAACCGCTGCATTGTGCATTTTGCCATCGGAAAGAACAGCTCTTGCATCATTCGCCCCTATGATTCCGCCAACGTATGCCTGTTTTCTTCCTTCTTTTGCAGCTTCCTGATCATTCCATACGATGTCAGTGTCGTGTATTTCACAGTTTGTAATATATCCGTAGTTATGTCCTGCAAAACCGCCAAAATATTCTGCACTGCCTTCAATACGAGATCTGATGATCTCATTAAAACTGTTTGTCGTTCCGACTATGCGGCAATTTTGTATTGCACCATAATTTTTTCTGGCAAAAGCTCCGAAACAAGTATCCTCACCGGACGCTTCTTCTTTGCCGTTTACCGTTCCCAGAATATCTATTCCGTCAATCGTACCGACATTTTCATTGATCAGCGGTGCTGTCGCATGTTCCAGCGTGATCGTATGGTGCTTTTCTTCTCCGTTTTCTGTATAACTGCCCTTGATATAGCAATCGTATTCCAGGCGGTCAAAATATGGTTCTGTCAGATTGCTTATGGTAATATCTTCTTCCAATACAATTGCTCGATGCAGATAATCACCCTTCAGCAGTTTTGCAGCCACTTCCAGCTCTCTCTGTGAAGAAACATGAAGCTGTGTGTATGACCCGGAAAACTCACTGACCCGAATCCATTCTGCTGTCAGGAAGTCCCTGTTAAAATTCAGGCTGGATACTTTTGTATTGTCCTCCAGCGGAAGTGTATAATATCCGGAAGTTATTATACAAAAATACCCACATAACTGCAACTCCCGTTCAACGGCATGTTCTTCTCTGATCATTCCAAAACAAGTTCTGAGTGTACTTCTGGCAAACTGCTGTTCATAACCAAACCTCAACCTCCTTGTGCTTAGAGTATATGAAGTTTTGGCTTTATCCTGTAGTTTTCGAATATCTGTATAAATAGAAAAAGCCCTTTGAGAAAAGGATTTTTCCTCTCTCAAAGGGCAAGTTGTTAAACTGGAATTTATATAATTATCCCTCTAACTTTCCCATTTTACAGGCTTTCCCGCCTGTCCATTAGTAAAATGATATGTAGTTTCCCTTGTTTTTGCCCTTATGAGATAATCACAAGGGAAATAAGGGAAATTTTTTAGTCATTGCCCACCACTTTATCAAGAAGCCGAACCGATTTTCGTTTCGCATCTCTTGTGGAGTGAGCATAGACGTTCATTGTGGTACTGACATCTGAGTGTCCCAACAATTCCTGCACATCTTTTGGGGCAGCTCCATTTGCTAAAAGGTTGCTTGTATAGGTGTGACGTAACTGGTGGAAATGAAAGCCTTCAAATCCCTCTAATGTTTTTGCTACCTTTCTGCATACCGTTCCCAAAGTAGTCGGAAGTTCCAGACAGCCATCAGGTCTTAAGCAGACGAAAGAAATTTCTTTATAATCTGCCGGGACTTCCTCTGTTCTGTCTAAGCAATAATACTCGTAGTACACTCTGTTTTTCTCTTTGACCTCTTTGTAGTAGTTCGTGTGATAAAGTTCTCCATACTGCATTCGATTTTTTAACTGCTCTTTCCGGGCATTACGGAAAATCTCTACCAGCGTATCTCCAAAATCAACAATCCTCACTTTTTTCCGCTTAGTTGGTCCGATGATATATTTGCGCTTTGAGCCATCATATCGGATGCTGCGTCTTATGGTAAGGCATTGTTCTTCCAGATTTACGTCCTGCCATGCCAAACCACAAGCTTCTCCAATACGAAGCCCGGCATAATAGGCTATCTGGATTGGAAGTATTGCGGCTGGGTTCTTTTTTTGAAGATACGCAAGCAGTCTTTCATAATCTTCTCGTGAAATTGGTTGGATATTTCCGTCCATGTCCTCATCCGAAAACAAATCAACTTCGTCCGTCTGATACCGCAGTTTAATATACTGCATGGGATTGAACGTAATATACTGTTTTGGAAATACTGCAAAGCGGAAGGACTGCTGCATGACTGCGGAAAAAGAATGGATGTAATCTTTGCTGTAACCCTTTCTCTCTTTTCCATCGGGATGAACTCCCCCAAAGGAAAGCAAATCAAAGAAGGATTGCAAATGCTCAGAGGTTACATTTTTTAATTTCCGTTCTGCCAATGGGTGTTTCTTAATATTTCGGATTGTTCCGAGGTAATTCTCCACAGTACCATTGCTGAGCGTACCTGTTTTTAATTCCTCCTCTGCCCACACATCCAGAAGTTGTCCGACTGTGAGATTTTCCGCTTTGGCAACAAATTTCTTTTTCTCATAATCATCCATTGCCTGACGGAGCAGCTTTTCAGTTTCACTTTTGCTTTCTGTTCCAACGCATTCTTTCTGAACAAGATTGCCGCTTGCGTCCTCTACATAGAAGCGGTAGTACCATTTCTTTCCTTTTTTTCTTACAGATCCTTTTGCCATAATCGTATATCTCCTTTCGATATTAGACAATCGGAACTGATGAAATGCTTCGTGCGTGTAAGTATATCATAACTCCGGTTGTCTTACTATACCGATTCGGAATCTTCGTATAAGACTTCTGATAAAAGATTTGCAAGCCTTTGTTCTGCTGTTTTTGGTTTCTTGGAATAGAGCCTTACAACGTCTGCCATCTCATTAAGAGCATTGATGGTAGGAGTGATTTCCCTTAAGAACATAATCTCATTATATTCCTCATTCGATTCAAACCCTATTGTTTTGGCAATATCCGTCTGACCTGCATTTCCCTTGAAGTTTTTGCAGGCGAACTGGAAGGAATCCAAAAACAGACCATATTGTTTTAACATCAGCAGTAATAAATCTTTTGAAAAAGCATCTTCTTCTTTGGTAAGGGCAAGCGGTAACTGTTCCAGAATATCTCCCATCGCATCACGAATCTGTAACTCTCTCTTATCCGTAATGTCGGTTTCATATTCATCTGTTTCCCCTTTGAGCCATTCCACAGATACATGGAGTGCTTCCGAAAGACCTTCCAGCACCATTTTTTTCGTATTGTCAATCGAACCATTCTCATAACGCAGGATTGTAGAAGCGGTAACACCCATCTTTTCTGCGACATAAGGCTGTGTCAGATTCAATTCCAGACGGCGCTGTTTTACTCTGCTGCCTATCAGCTTGCGTAGTTCTTTATCTTTCATGCTGACTGCCTCCTTTTTCGGTATGTATGAATTATAGCATTGTTTTTCTGTAATTGCAATATGCAACTTAAAAATTATTTTTAATATTTCGTAACGCTTGACAAAAAGATATGAAAAGGATATACTTACATCACAAGAATTGCATAATGCAATTTATAAGGAGGTGATTATATGACGCAAAGAAAAATTGCATTATCCATCGAAGAAGCTGCTGACTATACGGGAATCGGCAGAAACACCTTAAGACAGCTTGTAGAATGGAAGAAACTTCCAGTATTAAAGGTTGGTCGCAAAGTCCTGATTAAAACCGATATTCTGGAAATGTTTATGGAAGCGAATGAAGGTCGTGATTTGAGGGATAGAGGAAATGTAAAAGCCGTAACAAGAACTGCGGCAAATTAAAAAGGCGGCTTCCAAAGAAACCGCCAAAGGTTCTATCAGACCGAAGCCATGATATACCTACACGCAAGAAGATTATACCATGTGCTTCTTCTGATACGCAACCGAGAACTTATGTTTGTAAAAGAAAGGGGAATGTAATCATGGCAAAATCAACAAAAAGTTATGAAGAACGAATGCTTGAAATGGAAAAGAAGGAACAGGAAAGCCTTGAAAAAGCAAAACGATATGCAGCACAGAAGAAAGAACTTCTGAAACGAAAGAAAGCCGAAGAAAGTAAAAAACGAACCCATAGGCTCTGTCAGGTTGGCGGTGCGGTGGAATCCGTTCTCGGTGCGCCTATCGAGGAAGAGGACATCCCAAAGCTGATTGGTTTTCTGAAAAAGCAGGAAGCCAATGGGAAATTTTTTTCAAAGGCAATGCAGAAAGAAACACATACCGATATGGAGGAAGTGTAATGGCGGGGGGGGGATGAGTTTTTCATTCCCTTCATTGCTTTTTCATGAAGGGCGCACTTATGGACAACCAGAGGTCGTCCCAATAAGTTTGCCACAAGTGGCAACCGGTCTTCGCTCACGCTTGCCGGGCTCGTTCCGTCGGCGGGGCTTTCAGCCAGACCTGCTCATGCCGCAGGAGGCACTCTTCGCCAGAGGGGCGCATTCCATGCAGGCTGCTATGCGCAGGGCACTCTTACGCAGAGGGCGTTCCGGCAATACTGCTTTTTCTAAAACTGAAAGCAATGTTGCCGGAAATCTATGCCGGATGTGCAGAAAGGGGGAATCCAGACATGGCGATTTTTCATTACACAATCAAAATAGTCGGACGAAGTAAAGGGAAATCTGTTATCTCCGCTTCCGCATATCTCAATGGGGATGTGATGAAAAACGAGGAAACCGGGCGAATCAGTTATTACACTTCTAAAAAAGAAGTGGTCTACACCAGTCTGATGATGTGCGAAAACGCACCTCCTGAATGGCAGATAGTACCAGAAGAAAATATAAAACGCTTTCAAAAATCTGTCCGATACAAAAGGTCAGAAGATAAAGAAGCTGCTTTAGAAAAATTTAAAATCACATTTCAGAAACAACGGTTATGGAATGAGGTATTGAAGATTGAAAAAAGTGCAGATGCCCAACTTGGCAGGTCATTTGAATTTGCCCTCCCCAAAGAATGGAGCAGACAGGAACAGATTCAATATACAGCCGACTATATCAAAAAAACATTTGTGGATAAGGGAATGTGTGCTGATTGGAGTATCCACGACAAAGGGGATGGCAATCCTCATGTCCATCTGCTTCTGACAATGCGCCCTTTTAACCCGGATCATTCTTGGGGGAAGAAAGAAGTCAAAGATTGGGATTTTGTCAGAGATAAAAGCGGAAATATCGTGATTGATGAATCCCATCCGAACTGGTGGCAGGATAAGAAAAACCCTGACCGTCATGGAATCCGTATCCCTGTATTAGATGAAAACGGAATCCAGAAGATTGGTGCAAGAAACCGCCTGCAATGGAAACGGGTACTGACCGATGCTACGGGATGGAACAATCCAAAAAACTGTGAACTGTGGCGGAGCGAGTGGGCAAAGGTGTGTAATGAACATCTGCCTTTGCATAATCAGGTCGATCACCGTTCTTACGAAAAGCAGGGAAAACTCCAGATTCCTACCATCCATGAAGGTGCTGACGCAAGAAAGATTGAACAAAAGTTTCTTGCCGGGCAGGAAATAAAAGGTTCGTGGAAAGTAGCGGAAAATCAAATCATAAAACAACAAAACACGTTATTGCAAAAGATACTGGACACCTTTGGGAAAGTATCAGGTGCATTATCATTATGGAAGGAGCGATTAAATGACATTAGAAGAAAGCCGGGAAATTATACCCTTAATGGAGTCCATGATTGGGCAAATCGAAGAACAGCAGACCTTAATGGCAGAAATGCTTCTGGAAATGCAGAACCGGGACACCCAACTCTCTCTTATGCAGGAACAGAATCAGAAATTGCAAAAATTAAACAGCGAGTTATCCGAGCTGCTCAACATTTTGCCAAATACCGAGGAACTACTTTCCAAGATGGAAGAACAGAAAACGAAGATAGAACTTTTGGAAAACGAAAATCAGCAATGGCAGATATTGGCACAGAAGCTGAACAGCGAAAACAGTTTATTACTGAAACAGAACACCGAATTGCTGAACTGGAACAGCAGGTAGAGAAAGGACGTGATATAGATGAACGAATCCAGAGAATTAAAGAACGCCGAACAGTTGGAAGAACTTCTGCTCTTGACCGAGGAGATACAAGAAGAGTTGGAACAGAAAGACCAGCTTATCGTGGAACTGAAGACGCAGCTCAACGAATCTCTGACCTTGAACGAGAAATTAAACAAAGAGAACAGAGCCGGGAATATTCAAGCATTAAAGAACGACTTGAAGCTGGCAGACAGAGCATTGCGGAGCGAGAAAGAGAAGCTGCGAAGCGCAAACGTCACGATAGAGGAATGTCAAGATAAAATACGATGCTTAACACAACAACGGGATTATGCCCGGACACATCAGAAAATCGTAGAGATACCGGTAGAAAAGCCGGTACTCTATAAAAAATGCGAAGCCTGTGACCGGACAGCCTATCAGAATGCAAAAGCAAGATACGAAACACAAAAAGAGCAACTTGCAGGACAATATAAAGCAAAAACGGTAATGTTCCAAACAACCTTGTTCCTTCTTGCATGGTATTCGTTGACAACCACTCTTTTTCAGGCAGTACAGTCAGATATGTTCCTTGTCGATTGTAAATTATTTTTCAACGATTTAACATCATTCATACAGACTTTTATCGGATGGACGATTGATGCTGGGCAATCTGCGGCACAGATCAGCACAAAAATTCCAAATGAGATTATAGCCGGAATCATATATTGGTTATTGCTAATATTGATTGTAGGAATATGTGTGGCAGGGACAGGGATACTGGCGATACTGATAGAAATAAAGGTTATAGAATTATATAAGAAAAACTGTTGGGATGTTATTACCCTACTGATGATACTGACGAGTGCTTCTGTCATTATTTTTTTTGGAGAATCAATCAAAAAAATAATGTCAATAAATCTTCTATTGCTTTTTATACTTTTGCAGGGAGTATATGTTGGACTTAGATGTTATTTGAAAAATCAGTTAGATACCAAGCTATATTGATGAAAATATGATAAAAAACGTATACGAGCAGGGGATAAAACACACATCGTCCCCTGCTATTATACTCTCTCCTTTTCAATTTATATTAGGATATGTCTGTTTCATTGTTTCAGCAATGTAAATAATATTGGAAACTAACATAATGTGCTTTCTGCAACTGTGTTCGTCCCGCTGTTCTTCCCGGTAGAAAAACTGGTCTACGGAAATATCGAACATGGTAACGAGTTTGAAAAATAAATTGAAGCTGGGATGTTGTCCCTTGTTTTCAATATTCATAATCGTGCGGTCTGTCTTGCTGACTAGCTCCGCCACATAGGCCTGTGTCCAGCCTCTTTCTTCTCTAGCTTGTTTGATTGCCAGCCCGAGCCCATGAAAGTCAAACCTGATTTCATCTTGGTTCATTCTCATATCACCCTATATCATTGTACATTTCGGGTTGAATTATGAGAATGTAGTGAAATTTGATGTTAAATAGTATTTTATTTCACTATCAAATAGCCACATGATTGAATATAGCAAACGATTGTGATAAAGTTGATACGAATATGCCATAAAATTATATTCTGCAAATTGATCAATGTTAAAGAAAGGTATTTTATATGAATTACACAATTCTAATAGTTGATGACGATATGGCCATCAATGATATGCTTGTTAAATATCTTCGGAAAAATGGTTATATAACATATTCTGCTTATTCAGGAACAGAAGCCCTTCTTTTTCTTGAAAAGCAAAAAGTTAATCTGATTATTTTGGATTTAATGCTTCCCGGTCTTTCTGGTGAACAAGTTTTAGCAGAAATAAAGAAAACAAAAAATGTACCTGTAATCGGTCTATCTGCAAAAGAAGATTCTAAAAGTAAAATTTTCTTATTGAAAAACGGTGCTGATGATTATGTAACGAAACCCTTCGATATAGAAGAACTACTTGCAAGGATTGAAACGATTTTACGACGGATTTATGAAAATCAATATACATCAAATTCCTTGTTATGTTGTGGCGATTTAAATTTAGATACAATAGGAATGGAGGCCACTCTAAAAAATCAAAAATTGCCCCTTACAAAAAATGAGTTTGCTATATTGAAAATGCTTATGGGACATCCGCAACAAGTATTTACGAAAGATATGATTTATGAGCAATTATGGAATGAAGCTTTAGAGGGAACTGAAAATGCTATCAATGTTCATATCAGCAACTTACGCAAAAAAATTGCTGCAATAGATAATAGTAAATCGTATATTAAAACGGTTTGGGGAATTGGGTTTAAGATGGACATATAATCTTTATGAAATCCTTAGATTTAGAAAATAATTTACTTAAACTTATCCCTTACACTAAAATCACAAGGAGGGATATATCATGGAATATATACTAAGAACGAACACAGTATCTAAAAAATACACAAATTATTATGCTGTTGATAAAGTATCCATTTCTATTCAAAAAGGCGAAATATATGGCTTGATTGGAGAAAATGGTGCTGGTAAGTCTACTTTAATGAAAATGATTGCAGGTTTGGTCGAACCATCAGAAGGTTCTATTGAACTATTTGGAAATTTTGTTCCTCAAACCGAGCGTTATCGTATGGGTTGCGTAATTGAATCTCCGGCACTTTATACAGAATTAACCGCAAAACAAAATTTGGAAGTATTTAGAAAAGCATATGGACTGTCAAGCAAAGAATCTGTACAACAAATTTTAAAGCAGGTGGGTTTGTCACAATATGAAAATAAAATTGTCAAAAAATTTTCGTTAGGTATGAAACAGCGTTTAGCCATTGGCGTTGCCTTGCTGGGAAATCCTGATTTTCTGATTCTTGATGAACCTATCAATGGCTTAGATCCGACTGGAATACAAGATATGAGGAATTTCTTATTAAAACTAAATAGGGAAGAACATATTACCATTATGATTTCCAGTCATATCTTGGGGGAATTGTCAAAAATTGCAACGAAATACGGCATTATTAAAAATGGCAAGCTGATTGAAGAAATTACTGCAAAAGAATTAAATGAAAAATGTCAATGTTGTTTAAAAATTAAGGCATCAGATACTGCACAGGCCGCTATTTTAATAGAGAAAAATCTCCATACTAAAAACTACGAAATTCTTTCCGATAATAATATTCGGATTTTTGAATATGTAGACAATCCCGGAATTGTAAACTCCTTACTGGTTAATCATGGAATTTCTGTTGATGAATGTACTGTAACAAAGGAGTCACTGGAAGATTACTTTAATGAAAAAATGAGAGGAGGCATAGTCAATGCTTAATTTAATTAGAGCTGATTTTTATAAAACAATACATGGAAAAGTCTTGAAAGTATGTTTTCTTATGATGACAGGATGGATATTCTTATGTGCTTATGCACAAAAAGCAACAATTGGCATGAGGGAATATTTGGTAGGTACGAAAGTTTCTGCAAATTACTGGGATTCTTTTTTTAATTATTACCCGGTTGTATTCCCTTTGATTATTTTTTGCAGCTACTATTTCTCAAATGATTTTCGTCAAGGGACTGTAAAACATTATATAGAAAAAGGTCTGTCACGATGGAGTTACTTCTTCTCAAAATTGGTAATTGGCTGGATTGTATCATCCTTTTTTTTGGTGTCTGCCTTTTTAATTGGTTTGTTATGTAATAAAATTTTTTTTGGAATAAGCGGTTTTACTTTTACAAACATTAGCAATATAGTGTCCTACATATTCTGTGAGGCATTATATCATATGGCTGTATCAACGCTCGCAATTTCACTTGTTTTTCTCATAAGAAACAGTTCAGTTAGCATGGCAGTTAATGCTTTGCTTATATTTTTTGGTTATCTGGTTCTTCATGGATTGGAAAGTATTTTGGGCTTAGGATATAACATCACAATTTTTTGGGCAATTAGTAATATCAATAAAACAAGAATAGATATGGCAGTTCAATGGCTTCCAACCGCAATTATCATTTTCTTCGCCTATATGATTATATTTGGTGGAGTTATAGGAACAATTTTCAAGAAAAGAGATATTACATAATGCAGGGAGGGATAATGTTATGAGTGTGGTACTTCAAATATATGCTATCATTGTGACACTATCTCTTATTATTGTTTTATCATTTTACTTGTTTCATCGTAGGGAGGTAACCCGGTTAAGCCAGAAATTGCAAACACTTTTACATTCATTTACCCATGCGGAATTGACATTAGATTTTCCTTCTTCCGATATAACCGATCTTGTAAATGCTTTAAATGAATTGCTTCGAGTTTACCACAAACAAGTATATTCATTACAAAAAAAGGATGAGGCAATCAAAGAAACAATTACAAATTTAGCCCATGATCTTAGAACACCTGTGACTGCTATTCAAGGCTATACACAAATGCTTCTACAATCACCTGAGTTGTCCGAGGAAGATTTAGATGCAGCAGTTATTATAAACGAAAGATTGAATGTTTTAAATCAGTTACTAAATCAGTTGTTTGAATTTGCACGAATAGAGGCTGATGAAATGGATTTTTCTTATACTACATTTGATTTAAATGCTGTTTTACGCTCTGTTGCAGTTTCCTTTTTTAAATCTTTTGAGGAACGCAAAATCATTCCAGTATTAAGTATTGCAGAGATTTCTTTTCCATTTTATGGAGATGAAAAAGCAGTAACCAGAATTTTTGAAAATATCATTTCTAATGCCTTGTCACATGGGAAAAGTGATTATCATTTTTCATCTTATGATGATAATGAAAATTACCATTTTTCTTTTCAGAATTTTACAGACAGCATAAATGAATCTGATATAGACAAAATATTTAATCGTTTTTATACAACAGATTTATCCCGTTCCCGCAAAACAACCGGTTTGGGTCTCACAATAGCAAAGAATTTAACAGTAAAAATGGGCGGTTCTATCAGTGCTTCTCTAAATAATAATGTTTTTGAAATTGTAGTGTGCTTTCCTAAACAAAAAGGATAAAAAACTTGATGGCGGTTTCAAATCCGCCATTTTTCGTGCAAATAATATTCTAAAACAAACATGGTGGCGTAGGAGGATACTCGTTCAAAGGAATAATATCAATAAATGAATTATGAATGGTCCTACTAAGAAGAAAAGCGGCAGAGATTTCTCCCCTGCCACTTTGATTATGTAAAAAATATCTGTGTTAACGAGTCTCTTGCCTTGTTTGCATCTCGTTCATTTTTCCAATCAAAAATCAGATATAAACTTTTGTTTAAATTGCCTATAATTCAAGTGAATCTTCTGCATCCACCCACATCTGTAAATTACCATTAAGATATAATCTCGCATATTCCAAAGGTTCATCCACAGCCAATGAAGTAAGCGCACATTCTGATCCATATGTGGTTTTTAAATCTTTTTCAGCTTCCCAGCAATCAATGCGAAGCATATATCCAGCACTTGTGTAAACATCAATACTATCGTGGTTTATGTTGTATTCTGCATAAATTGTTCTCATCGTATCTTATCTCCATTTTCTTTTAATCATCAGTTACAGAGTTAAATATCGAAAACATTTCAATCAGTTCACCATGTCATTATTGTTATATGTTATACTGTGTTATGAAATTTTCTTTCCCTTAATTTTTCCCATATTAAGGTTCATGAAAGCCAATGGGAGAATATAACGCAAGGGAAAGAGTAAGGGAAAGTTCACTTGCTACAAACTTAGTATTTTCAAGGGTTTATGAGGAATTTGATAATCAAATATAACAGTTATTAAATATCCTAAAATAAGTGAAATATCAACTGGAAATTATCTATTTCTCCTCTTCGTTAAGACCTAGTTCATTACATATTACTTGCTATCCCTGATACCTTATTCTTTCTACCAGCGTTTCCTTTTTCAGATTACTGCTTAAAACGCAGGAAAGTACAATCTGCAACAGACCGACCAAAAAAATCATAATAAAAATTGGTACGATTGGAACATGATAGATATTCATTCCAAATATTCCATTATGTTTTGCATAGGAAAAAAGTGCATAGCCGAGCGGCAGACCAATGATCAAAGCTACGCATATGGTACCAACCGTAAAAATCAGTCCCTGTAACTGCAGGCACAAATTTAATTGTTTATTTGTCATACCCACAGCCTGTAATACACCATATTCCTGCTTTTTTGTCGTAATATTCATGATCATGGTGTTTGCCATATTCATAAAACCGATGAGTCCTACAATAGCCATAAACAGATAACAGCCAAGCTTCATCATGCTGCTTGCAAATTCGGCAGATTGTAACTGCGCATGATAAGTATCCATTTTTATATGCGAAGTATTAGAAATCAAAGTATTCAGACTTTGTTCTACAGATGCCACATCTTTTTTATCACAGTCCACCCACAGATAGCCATAGGCTGTTCCTCTCGGATTCATGGAACGATATACACCTTCCGGAATGACAAGATAAGTGTCCGCACTTACAAAAGATCCTGCAATCTTTCCCTGATAGGTATAGGTTCCACTTCCATTCTCAAAGTCAAATGCAATGGATTCACCCGGAGCATATCCATCTTGTTCCATCCACGTTGACCAGCCAAAGAAAATATCACCATTCTTTACCGCCTGATCATAGTCCATAGAGCCAATATCCCCGTCCTGGCGCATAAAATCAAAATCATTTTTACTCACAATATCAGCCGGAAATCTTGTTCCGTTCAGATTCACAGAGACAATCTCTCTCGTCATGACATCTGTTACTCCCGGAATGCTTTTGATTTCTTCAATCAGCGAATCATTCAATGGATCATCCGTCAGAATCGTATCCAGATTATTCTCCGGATATCTTTCATCATACTCAGCAGAATAGTCAAGCTGCAGTTCAAATTGTCCATGATTAACGGAAAGACGTGCTTCATGCTCCGTGTCAATATTTCCCACATAATTAGAGATAATCACAAACAATACGCAAGAAAAACCCATTGTGAGGATAGTCCCAATAGTTCTTTTGGGATTACCCGTTACATTTGCCATTGCCATAGAAAACACGGTGACATTTTTTCTGCCATTTCGTTTTCCTTTTTTTTGTGTTTCTGCATTTTCTAAATACCGTGTTGCTTCGATAGGTGAAATCCGTGAAACAATTTTCATTGGTTTGCGCAGTGCCAAAGCAACGGTAAGAAATGATACGAAAATACATAGAAGTATAACAGGCAGGGAAAACAGTGGTACCTGCTGATTTTGGACTCCCATAGAGCCCGTTCCGGTTGATACAAGGTTTCCCTGTTCTACCAGCCAGTTAAAACCGCATTTTGCAATCAGAAAACCAAGAAGCAATCCAACCGGTATTGAAAAAATTGTCAAAAACATACCCTCTCTGAAGATCAGTTGTTTCATCTGCTTTTTTGTCGCTCCCAGAGCCTTGATTTTTCCGTACTCCTGTATCTTGTTGGCAATACCGACCTGAAAAATATTATAAATGACCACAACAGAGAAAAGTACAATTGCAAGAATCAAAACCCCGCATACCGCAATCGTTTCATAACTCGGCTGCAAGACCCATTGCAAATAAAGATCATTGACTATAACATTTTTTTCTTCGATTCCACAAGCTGCTGCAATCTGCTTTATAACCGGTTCAATATTATTCATAGATACATTTGCAGAATCATTTAAAGTAAAATAAATATTATACTGTCTGTCATTCTCTGCGACGTGCTCATCATAAAACTCCTGTGACCCGAAAGCAACATAAGATGCCTCGATGGTATACTCATCCCGGTCATATAGGATTCCGCTGACAACAAACTCTTCCGGCTTATATTCTGACCGCATCCCTGCACGGTAATCCAGTGTAACCGTATCTCCGACCTTTACATCATCATATCCCATTGCACGAAAAAAAGCTCTTCCGGCGGCAATTTCCTGCATTTTTTCCGGATACTTTCCTTCCTTTAACTCATATTCCTTATTATAGGGAAGCATTTTTCTTGCAGTCTCATCCATGCAGACAAACCCGCCGTTTTCATTGCCTTTTATGATACCTTCGGTGCACATAGTGCCTGTAGCATCTATTTCCGCACGGCGGTTTACTTCTTTTAACTGCGAGGCATCTGCTGCGACAAACAAACCATAATTGCTTCCATATGAGCCTGCCGCCTGACTTTTCTGTAAACGGATCATTCCATTTCCCACAGTACTGATAATCACAAGCAGCATCGTAGTCAGACATATGGACATCATAACCAGTATACTTCTTGTCTTGTTCTTTTTGTCATTGCTATATGCAATCCTGCTTATTGTCTTCATCTAAAATCCACCACCTGTCCATCCTCAATTACCAGAATACGATCAGCGACCTGTGCAATTTCGTCATCATGGGTAATCATTACAATTGTCTGTCCATATTTTTTTGCTGTCATCTTAAGCAGGGCGATTACCTCATCACTGGTCTTAGAATCAAGATTTCCTGTCGGTAGGTTCAATTTAGTAGTATGAAAATCTCTGTTATTTTTTACGTATTTTACGTATATTTTTATTGACATTACGTAAAATACGTGTTATTATATACTTGTAAGGAGGAAACAATACAAATGAGATTTCGAGAAATTGAAAAAATAGTCCTCAATGACGGATGGGAGTTGGTAGATGTGAGAGGTTCACATCACCAATACAAACACCCAACCAAAACGGGAAAAGTTACAATCCCAAATCATCGAGGCGACATTCCTCAAAGGGTTGTCAACTCCATACTCAAACAGGCGGGTCTCAAATGAGACCTGCCACCCATTAAAGAAAGGAGCGTTATCATGAATTATATTTATCCTGCTGTTTTTTATCCGGAGGACGACGGGAAATATTCAGTTATTTTCCCCGACCTCAATGATTTAGCAACTTACGGAGATAACCTTGCGGACGCTTTCGCAATGGCTCAAGAGGCTTGCGGTCAGTATTTATTCACATCCTTGCGTGATGGTGATGTTCTTCCCGCTCCGACCCCTCTTGATGCAGTCGAAAAGGACGAGGATGCAGCACTTGTCAATTTGATTTGTGTCAACCTCGACGAATACGCCCGTGCGTACAATGACAAGGCAGTCAAGAAAACTTTGAGTATTCCTGCATGGCTCAATACTGCATGTGAAAATTACGGTATCAACTATTCAAAAGTTTTGCAGGATGCGTTGATTGCCAAAATTCAAGCACGTTCATAAATCCATTATAGCACAAGGACGACACCCGTTTCCGGATGCCGTCCTCTTTTTTTGTCTGTATGCTCTTATAACTGCTCGAATTGTACATGCTCCGATTCTCCGGAGAGGTAAAGGTCGCCGATTGTTCTGACCATCTTCTTTCCGTCCACAACATGAATCTCTTTCACGTAATATGACTGTCCTCTGATAGCACGACCGCAGATGTTCTCATTGCCCCACGCTGCGGAACGTCTGATATTGAGTGAGCCGTCGCAAATGACCGTCACTTTCATTTTTCCCTGCGGGATGATGACTTTGTCCTCCGGCTCGTCCTCTGCCTCCTGTGGCTCTGTATTTGCCCCATTCTCGCCCGTTTCCGGTTCATACGGAGGATTTGTCGTCTCTGCATCGTTTGATGCTGTTCCCCCGTCCTCTGCGTCCTCCTGCTGCCCTGCTGCATCCTCGTCACTCTCAAATGTTGTCATTTTCTCAACGGTTTCTGCATCGACTGTTCCGACCTTGTTTCCGTCTGCATCGTATGTGTTGACGCTGCCGTCCGGATTTGTCTGCAATGCTCCCTCCGGAACATTGTCCGTGAGTGAGCCGATGAGGTTTCCGTTTTCATCCCACACAACAAAACTCTCGTCCTTTGCTGCTGCTTTCATTGCTCCCTCAATGGTCTTGTACTCTTTGCAGTCCTCTTTCTTGAACTCTGTTCCTTTGCCTAAATAGTATAACATGATTTTCCCTCCTATTTGCTCAAATACTTGCTTGACGCATATCCGACGATGTTCTTGTAAACCACATACAACCATTTCACACCGTTGCAATCGTTATAATATCCATAGCACTGGACTTTCTCACCGTTTTTCATCACCGCAAGGATTGACTTTCCTGTTCCTGCTCCCGCACGGAGATTCAATCCGGATGCAGTCACCTTGTAAGTTCCTGCAAGGCTCTTGTTGAACCCGTGTGCAACGTCGACCTTTGCATTGCTCTTGACTGTTGTTGTGTTGGATGCACCTGTTCCGGATGACTTTGCCCCGTCCGTGAGGTTCGTTGCAACGTGAGCATTGTCATTGAGGAGGATGTCTCCCTCAAGCAAATACGCATCCGATGTCAGATATTTGCTGTCTGTCAACACCTCGAATCCTGCTGCCTTGAGACCCGCTCTCATGTTTCCGGTATAGAGATAAATGCTCACATTCTTCATTTTCTCATTTCCCAGTCTGTAACCTGCACCCTTTACGATTGCAGCGACACCGGATGAACAATCTGCCTCACACGCAATCGTGATTTGTGCAGGGTCGTAATTCGATGCCTTGAGATGCTCCCAAAATGTGTATCTCTCTGACTGGTCATATCCGATTTTATTGTTGACTGCTGCTGCCTTTGCCATGCTCGCAATCATTTTTCTGACCTTTGCATCCGGATGACGGAGGACACATTTCCACGGTCTGTTATACCAATTTATAACCCTCCACTCTGTACCTGTCTGGTCTCCTGCCTTTCCTCCGCTGTATCTGTTATTTTCATCATGTCCGCAATTTGAAATCATTTGTTTTCCTCCTTGTCAAATTCTTCTGTGTTTCTGTCCGTCACGTCTCCCATAAGTTCCGGACAATGTTCCTCAAGTTCTGTGTACACAATCAACCCGCAAATCAGTAACGGAATACCGACCCATAAAATCGCACATCCCAATGAAAGAATAAACCATACTACCACCGACATTCTTTCCGCAAATTCGTCATCCGGATAATAATATTCGTCATAGTAAAGCTCCTGTTCCTTTTTGCTTGCTCTGTCGACCCAAATGTAAAACGCTGTCATCGCTAAAAATACGACGACCGCACCCACAACGTACACAATCCCGATTGTCCTTGCGTTCTGCATGAAAAAGTCTACGATTTTACTCATTGACCTCACCTGCCTCACCGCTCACAAGCGTCTGCATCGCTTTGTTGCTCTCAAGCATCTTTTTCATTCTCTCAAGTGCCTCGTCGACCATCATCGAAAAAGCCTCAAAAGAAATCACTCTCGCAAGCCACGCAAACCTTGCGACAAACATGTCATATACATAACGCAGCTTGATTTGACCTGTACCGCCTCCCAGTTCTTTTTCTGCCTTTGTGACTGCATAGAGCAGCCATTCTCTCACTTTGTTCAACTGCTTGTCTGACGGCATTTTCACGAAAACATATACTGCATATCCTCCCGCTGCACATACCGCAATCAGACCCACAATCACAAACCAATTCTCGACGATGTATTTCATCCTTGTACCTCCTCGTCATCCTGTTCCGGTTCGTCATTGTGTTGTATTTCTCCGTTTGACTTTGTTCCCTTGACCGTTTTCACGGACTTAATGAGTGCCATTGCACCGCCCTCAACTGAAAGAAATCTGAATACATTCTCAATCAGTGTCGACGGCTCTGAACCCATCCGCAAAAACACAAATATCATCACGACTGTAAAGATAAATGCTGCAAGAATCAAAGTGAATACAACACGTTTCATGAACAGACCGGACACCTTTTTGTCATGTCTCTCTTTTCGCTCTCTTATCCGATACATTCTTTTCAGATGCCGGATTCTGATGCGACGTTCCTGTTCTGTCATTCTCATGTATTGCCTCTTTTCTGTGAGGTTGATTCTTGCCCGTTTCCTGCCCTCCTGTTATCGGTCGGAATGCTGTTCTCCGTCCAGTCTCTTGTGATAACTCTTGAGTGACTGTTCCACAATGACAACACGCTCTCTCAATGTTTTCATCTCCTCACGGTTCTCTCTCGATTCCCGTTTGATGTCTTTGAGGTCGTCTGCGATGTTCTCAAGTTTCACCATCACCATCGTGTCGGTTGTTGCTCTCTGTTCCGCATCTTCCTGTGTGTCCTTTTTCTCATTTCTCTGCTTTGAGCAGATACCGAAAAAAATCGCAAACGCAACAGATACTCCGGAGAGCAACAGGGAAATCTCAATCGTCAACGGCGTTCTCCTTTCCGAACTCTGTCGCCTCGATGTCATCGGTGTCGCAGTATCTCCTCATGTGGTATTCAAGAACATCCATCTCCCTGTCTGTCTCCTCTACCTCCTGCCGGAGTTCTGCCTTGACCGTCTCCTCGATTTTCGACTGTTCAATGATTGTTTGCTGCTTTTTCACGATTGCGGATAGGTTCTCCGTCACATCGCACAATCGTGATATTATTTCAAGCGGACTCATTCTGTATCACCGCCGGAGAATTTTTCTCCTGTGATATATTCATATTCATCCGCTGAAATACTGCCCTTTGCGACACGCTCGGAAATCTGTTCCTTTGTGAGAGTGCCTTTTTTGTACATTCTTTTGAGACTTTCAACAAGCATTTTCATACTAAATCAACCCCTCCTCGATTAACTGTGCGGTGTATTCGTCGATGACCGCATCTTTCTGAAACTGTGTTACTGATTCGACGATTCCGGATGTATTCTCCTCAACGACGGATTTCATGAGAGCCATGTTCTCATATTCCTCAACCGTCATTTCCTTTTCGTCGTACTGCCATTCGGTCACGGTCTGCATCTTTCCGTCTGCTCCCTCAACCTCTTTCTCCACCTGCTCGATGTTCTTACGCAGATAGACCGTTGACGGAGACGATGTCCTGTCGATTTCCTCCGGACGTTCCGGCTGTGTTCCTGTCACCTTTTTCCAGTCTGTCATGTTGCTCATTCTCCTTTCTGCTATGCTTTGAAACTATCCTCTTGAGTTTCTTGACATTGATTTTCGGTTTGATGTATTCAATGTAATAGTTGTATGTGTCCGTGTGTTTGAACAATCCCATATACGACAACATCACCGATGCGTTATACCATGAGATTTTATCCTGCTTTGAAATATGGTTTGCCTTGCGTCTCGCAGCCTCGATGTTTGATTTCCGGATGGTTGTCCGGTCATGGTGAAATTGAAATCCCATAAAATCAAGCATACGCCCCTTTGTGACCTGCTTTCTGTTCTCGTCAAGCACTGGTTTCCCGTCTTTCATCACCGGATATTCAAATCTAAACACCTGCCAGTCGCCTTTTATCTCAAGGTCAAGGTTGTCGTTCAGATATGTCTCGATTGCCCTGTGCATCTTATGCAGTTTCTTTTTGCTCTTACCCAGTATCACCATGTCATCCATGTATCGCATGTAATGTTCTGCATGGAGTTCCTCCTTGATGTAGTGGTCAAGTGCTTTCAAGTAAAAATTGCCGAACCATTGTGATGTAAAATATCCCAACGGAACGCCTTTTCGCATCTCCTCAATAATTATTTTCAGTTCCTCGAACATCGCTCCGGCGATGCCGATTTCCCTCAAGACCTCCAACGCTCCGGAGATGTCGTCAAATGCTATGCACCCGACAAGCGTTTTTGTCTGTTCTGCATCAATCTCAACACCTGCATCCGTCAAAATCTTTGCAACGAGTGCTATTTTGTCATGTTCAATCAGTATGCAGAGTAATCTATAAAACCGTTTATCCCGAATTACTGCTTTGAGTTTTCTCTTGAGGATTCTCCGGTTTATGGATTCAAAGAAATGGTGTACATCCATCTTGAGAACAAAGAACTTTTTCCCGTCGTATGAATCAAGCCATTTCCGCATGTACTTTTTTCCGTAATGAACGCCCCTGTCCGGTATGCTCCCGCAGGAAAATTCATACAATCCATTCATCACAATCGGTTTGAACTGACCTATTGCACAATGATGAATAACCTGCTCATATTTGTAATGCGGTTTCAATATACGGCGTGTTTTCTTGCTGCTGCTCTCGTTGATGATGCTCGGTTTGTGATAGTCCGGAATGAACAACTCCTCTGTCAACATCTTTTTCAAGAGTTCTGTGTGTTCATCGAGATTCTCTAATACCTCCCGCACATCATTCCTGTTCTTTTTCTTTTTGGATGCATTTATAAAACGCTGTTTTATGTAGTCGTCTTGCAACATTGGTTCATATAGGTTGTTGTAACTTCTCATATAGTATTTTCTTATCTCCTATCGGTTTTTGTGCGGATG
This sequence comes from Ruminococcus sp. MCC718, assembly GCF_018783905.1. Classification (NCBI taxonomy): domain Bacteria; kingdom Bacillati; phylum Bacillota; class Clostridia; order Eubacteriales; family Oscillospiraceae; genus Ruminococcus; species Ruminococcus sp. MCC718. Next base: position 83,456 of record NZ_WQNP01000113.1, on the reverse strand, counting down.
CTTACTCAACCGACCCTATATCCGGAATGATTTTCGCCTTGTGGCGTGGGATATAGGCTGCATTTGATTAAACGCTCCGATATGAGAAGAAATTGGACGCACCGATGTTCCAGTTCGCATTGCCCGCAGAATTGTTCAAATTCAAGTAATCCACACCGCAATAATCGCCATTGTTACAGTTACCGCCGACAAGGGCGACCGCAGGGAGCAGGAACACCGCCCGACACCGCACCCTATATCCCTATATTCATTTTTCTAAAAACGACCACACCGCCTAACGGCGGGAATAGCGGAGGCGTTCCCCCTCCGTTCCTCCCCCTGCTGCTTACGCAGCGATAGGCTGTTCTAAGAAAACGGACGCACCGATGCCCCAGTACGCATCGCCCGCAGAATTGTACAAATGCAAGTAATCCACACCGCAACCACCGCCATTGTTACAGCTACCGCCGACAAGGGCGACCGCAGTTATTCCGGCGTTCCACCATAAATAGTCACATGTGTATGTGCTACTGCTGCCACCTGTTGAATTGACAATGCGTCCGAATCTGCTTGACTTCGTTCCTTTCTGCCAACCGCTGCCGGATGATGCGAATGTGATTCCGACCTTTTCAAAGTCCTTTCCGGTCAGATTGTATGGAGGTGTCATTTTCGCAAGAATTTCTCCTCCGACCATCAACAGACCGTTGATTCTATCCCAACGGTTGCCCCACCATTTTTCAATGTAGAACACTTTGACCTCATGGGTCGTGTCCTTATAACCGAAAAACTGTCCTTTGTTTGTCAATGTTCCGGTCGCAAGGTGTCCGTAGTTCTGTGATGCGTCGTTCACATATCCGGATGTCTGCCCCTGTCCGAACGCTGTCTGTGAATTGTCTGTCTTTGACATAATCTTGAGCATACAATCCAACAGGTTTCTTTTGCTCCATGAACCGATGTTCCAACCGTTGCCGTTCGCTTTTGCTCTTGTAATTTCTGTCGATGCGTTTGTATTGTACATGAGCGTCTGTCCTGCAAGAGAACGGATGCGTGTTCCGTCGTATGAACCGCCGAACATCGGATAATAGAGTTTATCCGCATGTGAGCCGTCCTCTCTTACATACGCATCGTCGTTGTACGATTCATCATACTGGACGTTTGAAATAATCATGTACTCATAGTTTCCGATTTCAAACTGTGAGAGCCAAATTTTGCCCTTGTCACCGCTGCCATCGAAAACACTCATTGCATTTCCTCCGTATGCCGTGTTTGCGACATCAGATGCCGTTGTTCCGTCCGCTTTCTTTGTGTGGTCGTTCGGGTCAAGTTTATAATCTTCTGTACCGTCATATCTGACCATTGCCGGATAGTTGTTCTTTACAAAAAAGACATCTCCCCAGTCTCCGAAATCAAATGCTCCGGTTGAATAGTTCATCGCAGCAGGTGTCATTCCCACCGCATCGAAAAGGTATGTGCAGCGTGTCGCCGGATTGCTGTCATTTTTATTGATTTTCAGTCCGTAACGCTTTACTCCCTTTACTCTTACATCCTCCCCGACTGCTGCCAGTATTGCGTTTGTATTCGCATAGGTGCGGTCGAGTGTTTCTTTGTCTGCTACTTTTACAATTACGTCTCCGCTTGCCATGTGTTAAGCCTCCCTTACAACAATATTTCCGTCGGTCATTCCAATCTCACACGCTTTCCCTGTGACAGAATCAATCACGACATTCATTCCGGCAGCTATGCCGTCACACGCCTTTGCTGCCTGTTCTGCTTTTCTCGCTGCTGATTCCGCTTTCTTGACCGCTGCATCCACTTTCGCCTCTGCCTCTGTCTGCGATTCTGCATCCCTTACCTGTGACGCTAAAATATAGCCATATCCCGCCAGTCTGTAATATTCTTTACCTTTTTTCGATGTCACCTTTGTCGTTTCGACCGTGACCTCCTCGCCATAAGATACCGAACCGCACACTCTCCCGCTTTCATCGGGTTCACTTCTGATTCTCAACACGCCTTTTGAAATCGGTGTTACTTTCTTGTAAGTCATGCTCAAGCCTCCCTTATCGTCAAAATCCCGTCCTCAATCGAGAGAACGCAGGTCTTTTTTGTTACTGTGTCAACCATAGTGTTGAGACCGTCCACAATGCCCTCACACGCCTTTGCTCCTGCGGTTGCGGATGCTGCTGCATCGCTTGCCGTCTTTGCAGCACTGTTTGCACTGTTGGTCGCCTCCGTCATGTTCTTGCTGAAATTGTTCACGGTGTTCATGTACCCCTGTGTCAATTCCAGTATTTCCTCATAACGTGCATTATTGACGATAATCGGCAAATCAAAGAATTTGTTTTTACCATCTCCCTGTCTGACTAAATAATGACCGGATGTGTCAATTTCAACTCCGACCTCTCTTTCCTTGAGAATCAGTGTGTCCTCAACCGCTTTCCAGTCTGCCGTTGTTCCGGTGCATGGTCTGATTGCTGCCATCTGTTCAACCTCCTTTGCCCCGTGATTATGGAATATATCACACAATCACGTTTTTGTGTTCGTTTCGCCGTCTGTTTCCAGTATCGTGGAATTATACTGCTAATTGTCGGGAGGTCGGCGTTCCTCCGTCGAAATCAACGCCCTCATTTGCCCGTCTGACCTGTGGCGTTGCTCCATCAATAAAAATCGGTGTCACGGTTCGCAGGTATGGTGTTTCACCGTCACAATCAAGATACATGCTCGAATATAAAGCCTCGGCACGGTTGAAATAGTCCTGCACACTCTCAAGGATTTTCTCTGCGGATGCAAGCAGGGAATTTTGAATCGTGTCATCAATATCCTTTTTATCCTGTTCAACCTGTTTCTTTGTCTCCTCGACTGCCGACTGCATCTGTGACACTTCCTGTCGAATCTGCGTCGCCGTGTTCAAAGTCGCCTCAAGCTGCTCTTGATTCTGTAACGCATCCTCTGCCCTGTCTGTGACCTCTTTGCAGTCCTTTGTCGCCTGTTTGGTCGCTGCGGTCGCATCCTCGGCGTTTTTGACTGCCTGCGATGTGTCCTGCTGCCTCTGTTTCTCCTGTTGGATGCGGGTGTTCTCATTTTCCTGTCGGCTCTTTTCCGCTGCTGCTCTTTCACCCTCTGCCTTTACCCTTGCATTTTCTGCCGTCACCCTTGCCAATTCTGCTTTCTTGACTGCTGCATCCGTGTTCTCAATGGTCTCAATATGCCCCTTGATTCTGTTCTCAAGGTCTGTGAACTCATTTGATGACAGGATTGCATTTTCATCCCTCTGTGACTTCTCAATCTCCATCGTGAACGATGCAGATGTGATAATCTGTGAATCATCACTTGTCCGGATTTCAATGTCACAATATGCCGTTCCGGAGGCTGCAAGTGCTTGATTTGTCAGTTCGACCGTCACATCCGAACCGGAATATGTACATGTGTTGTACACATGTTTCCCGTCCGGCTTTGCAATATTGATGACCGCTCTCGAACCTGTCGGAATTGTGTACGGTTCACCGTTATTGAGTAGTTTTGCAACGATGAATCGTGTTGCCTTGTCTCCTTGCTTTGCAGATACTAAATATCTTTTTGTGTCTCCGGACATCTCAAGATTGATGTTCGTCGTCAATTTCGTCAACGCTGCCATGCTCTCACCTCCTCTCGGCGTTTACTGCTTATTCTTCCGGATTCTCCGGATGTTCCTCCTCCGTCTGTTCTTCCGGTTCGGTTCTCAAGGTTCTCTTTGCTGCTTTTTTCGCCTTTTCAAGTTCCTCGTCTTTTTCTGCCATCATTGCATTTGTGGAGTTTATGAGTTCAATCTTTGCCTCACTCCTCACCTCTGCCAGTACAGAAGAAAGAACGCCGTCCATGATGCAGGGAGGCAACGCATGTTTTGTCTGTATTGCCTCCATAGCGTTGAGGATTTCTCCCTTTGCACATTCGATTCTTACTGCGATAGGTGTATTCACGATTATTCCTCCTTTGCTGCCTGCGTTGCTGCCTGTGCTGCAAGTAACATGTCAAGTTTCTTGTCGATGCTCTGCAAGAGTTCCGTGTTTGTTTCCTCTGCGGTTTCTCTTGTCACAACTTCTGCTGTCTCGTTTGGTCTTGATGTGCTTTCCGCATCATCCGGAAACTTGAACTCCGGCTCTGCTGCCTGTTTGATTTCCTCTGTTTGAATATTTTCGTCATTCATCTGCATTGTTTTTCCTCCTGTTTTATCCGTTACTCCATGCACCCGAAATCAAAATCCCATTCTTGAATGTCAATGTTGCTGTTGACCATTTTGACAATGTTCCATCGCTGCTCACTGCTAAAGGTTGCTTGAATGTCAATGTTCCATTGATTGCCCCATCTTCAAAACTCACGTTTCTCAATTTATAATAGTGCATGTTAATGTCTGCCCCTGCATGAAGCATATTCGCCTCATAATTGTTGCACTGTTGTGTGCAGTACGCCCATTTCATCATGTACGAACTGCCGTTTGCACTTTCCTTGTTCGCCCATGACATATATGCTGTGTCATATTCTATGTCAAACACAAGTCCTCTCTGACTGTCATTCCCTATCATGGTGTTTGTTCCGATTTTTCCGACATATTTTCCGTCACGATAGAAATGTTCACCGTTGTAATCGAACCGTGTTCTTTTTGTGTTGTCTGTGATAGTTCCTGTGTACATCGTGATTCCTGTCGAATCAAACTGCATGTACGAACTGCCTTTGTTGAATGCAATTCGGACATTGTATGCGTTCTGTGTGATTAGTGTTCCGAAATCATCGCTGTTCACTTTTTTGTTGACCTCGGAGGTTATTTCCTCCGCAGTCACTTGAATCTTTGCATCCGCATACAATGAATACAATCCTAATATCTCAATATCTGTGATATACACGGGTGCGTTCTGTGTGTATGCGTAAATGTAAATATATTTCGTTCCCTCTGATACCGTGATTTCACGTTCAATCGTCGTGAACTCTTTGCTCTTTAGCATTCCGGAGGATGTCGTTGAATAACTTCCCAACGCCCCCACCTGCACCCTTGCCGTGCTTTCGTACCCTGCTGCTGTTGCTGCCTTATATCTCACACGATATGTTCCCGCAGGTATTTTCCCTAAATTCTGCCGTATATAGGAACTGCTTGAGGATGTTTTCAGTATTTTTGCAACCGTACCCAAACCGGACACATCCATCACGGAGTTGTTTGTCTCATTACTGTTGTACCAATTATCATCAAGTCCGTTTGAAAAATCTCCATTCACAACATAGTTGTGCATTGAGTTTTCCTCAACATGTTTTACCTCTTGAGAAATCTCCTCTTTTGTGGCTTTTATCAAGGAATCCATCTGCACGGATGTATAATAATTTTTCAGAGTGTAGGCAACACCCGCCTCGACTGCCTTTTTCGATGCCGTGATTTTGGTTTCAATCTCCTCCGTGGTCGAATAGTTCTCAAGGACTTTCTTTGTTGCCCTGTTGGAGATTGAGATTGCCTCCTCGGTCGCTGCTGCTGTCTCCTCTTTCTGAATCTCTGCAAATGTCTTTCTCGCATTTGAAATCTCAACCGTATTCTTTTCCGGTGTCTCCGGATATTCCGTGATTTTGACAATCCTCTGTTTTTCTTTCGTTCTGGTTTTCTTTGACACAAGTGTGACCGTGTCTCCGATTCCGTATGAAAGAATGTCTTTGTATTTTTCTGACGCTTTCGCAAGGTCGACCACCTCCGCAGTATATGCCTTGTATGGTCGTGACATTTCCTCAATCTTTGCCGTCGCATCCTCAATCAGACTTGTGGTGTTGGTGTATCTCTCATCTTTCCACACATACGCCTTGATTTTGGAACTATACTGAAAATTGTCGATGTAATCTTTTCCGGTCAACCATTCCGGCGTGATGCCGTCCTTGCCTATCGGATAGATTCTTGTATAAAAATCATAGGTGTCGGATTTCAAAGATATTTTCCGGAGGTTCAATCCCTCCATGAAATAACACCCTCTGTCACTTCCTATCCTGTCATAGATGTCGATTGTCTTTGTCAGTGAGTGAATGATGCACTCACAACGGTATGTCGTGAGGCACTTTTGCAGGACATCCCATGCCGTGACGCTCTCCTGCTCGTCAATGGTTCTTTTCTTTGTGACTGTGCATGTTCCGACATGCCACCCCGTACCCTCGAACGCAAACTCAAGACACGCTTTGATTGTCTGTTCATCCGATTCAAACCCATATGGGAACGCCGTTCCCTCCAATTCCTCCACATTGAGGACGGCGGTGTATTTGTTGAACTGTTCCCCTTTTTCGACTGCTTTGAGAACAAATTCGTCCGTTTTAGTGCGTATATAATATTCTTCTTTGAGCAGGTCAACCAACGCTCCCGATGCAGGATAGTCAAACGTCAATTCCTTATCTCCGGAATCCAGTGTCGTGGTGATTGCCCTATCCTTGAATCCGGACAGTGTTCCGATTCTTTTCTTTTTATCATCAAAAATCTGCAACGCTCTCACCTCCTAAATCCACATCGGAGTGTATCTGACCGTCACTCTTGCCTTTGTGTTGGAGAATGTGAGTGCCGTTTCTCCCGCCTTTAATACCGGAAATTCCCACAAATCCACCTTGTCAAATGCGTTCGCCCCGTCTATTGTCACAAGTCCGGTTTTTGCATCTATCACAACTGTTTTTCCTGCTGCAAGGCTCTCAACAACGATGTCCTCTCCCAGTCCGTTGATTGTGTAATTCGTCAAGGTGCTTTTTGCATATACCTCCACAACGCACGGAGTGTCTCTTGTCCCCACTTTATAGAACGATGCGGAGGTTTTCCCGTCGAATGTGATTGAGAGGTCGTCATCGACGAAAAAGCCGTCAAATTCCACATTTACGACGTACCTCTGTTTCACATTCTTTTTCTCATAGTCATTTGATGTGATGAACCCGATATATGTTCCTTTGTAGCCGTCAAGTTCCAACCTGCACGGCTTTGTGAAATTCATCATAAATTCTGACGCAGAACGGATGATACTGTTCCTGTCCTTGCCCTTGAAATAGATTGACAGTTTCAAATGACCCATATGAACATCTGTCTCAAGTTCTGTCGGGAGTGTTGCTCCCGACAACCATTCATAATTATTCATGATTGAGGGAGGCTGCACATCGGCGGTCAACTGTTTTGCGTTGTACACTCTGATGTCTGTTCCGTTTATCTTCATCGCCTTGTTTTACCTCCCTTTCCTTTTGTCTGTGACCATCTGTGCATCAACTCTCGACACGGTTCTACTTGCAACCTCGTCTCCGTCGATGTATGTGTGATTCGTCACATACACAATATTTGATTTTTGAACCGCATCCAGTTTCTTATCAAGGATGTTGTTCAATTTGTTGTAAAATTCCGCAAGTGGCAATATTGCCTCGTCACCTGCCTCGCCTCCTACCATGAGACTGTTGCCGTTGATTCCGAACACGGTCGGATTTGTCATGATACCGCCGGATTTATACCACTGAATCGAGAATGATGGGAGCGAACCCTTTCCTCCGATTCCGTATGGTGCTTTCCCTCCGCTCACGCTAATATGAGGCAGGTTCAAGTGTGGCAATGACCATTTGAAATTGAACGCCGATTTGATTCTTGACAATGCACCTGTCACCGCTCCGTGTGCGGATTCCATCTTTGAGGAGAATGATGATTTGATGTTCTCCATCGCAGACGATGCGGTCGATTTCGCACTCGCTAATTTGCTTGAGAACGCTGATTTGATGCTGTCGAGTTTTCCACCTGTCAGAGTGTTCGCCGTACTCATGAGAGAGTTCATTGTGTCTTTTATGCCCGTAAACGTAGCAGACACAATTCCCTTGATTCCCCCGCCTTTTTCACTGTATGCGGATTTCATGTGGTCGAGTTTTGTTGACACATTAGACTTTGCTGTCTCCATGAGGGAGGTCGCTTTGTCCTTTATGTTCGTGAAATCCGTCGACCATTTCGTTTTTATCTCCGAAACCTTTGAGGAAAATCCGGATTTGATTTCCGTCAATTTATTCGATGCATTGTTTTTCCATTCCGTCATTTTTGTGGTGACGGTGGTTTTCATGTTCTCCCAACCTGTTGAAACATTTGACTTGATGTCTGAAACCTTTGTTGAGAAATTCGTCTTTATTTCATTCAGTTTGTTTGATGCGTTGGTTTTCCATTCCGTCATTTTTGTGGTGACGGTGGTTTTCATATTCTCCCAACCATCGGAAACCTTTGTTTTGATTTCTGATGTCTTTTCAGAGAATTTCGATTTGATTTCAGAGAGTTTTCCTCCGGATAAATTATCAACGAATGTGAATCCTGCTGAATAATATCCTTTGATTCCCTCCCATCCGGCAGCAACAACGCCCTTGATACCGCCTCCGTTTTCTTCATAGGCGGTTTTCATGTTCCCCAGTTTTTCCTTTGCCGTTTCGGTCGCTGCCGACATGACATTGTGAACCGTGTCCTTTACGCCGTTGAATACTTTTGAGGCTGCTTGTCCTATGGTGCTGTTTTTTATGCTGTCACCGATTTCCTTGACCTTATTCGTAACCGCCTCTTTCGCTTTCGTAAACGCTCCCGTGATGGTCTCGTTGATTGCATTGAATTTTTCTTTGATATTGCCCCACAATTCGGACAGTTTTTCCTTGACCGTATCCCAGTTTTTATATAGGGCGACACCCGCTGCAATCAGTCCGGCAATCAGTGTCACAATCAGAATAATCGGACACAAATTCATGACTGCGTTCAATGCGGTCTGTGCTGCTGTCATTCCTCCGGTTGTTGCTGTGGCTGCTGTTGTAGCTGCCGTATGTGCTGCCGTGGCTGCTGTTCCTGCCGTATCTGCTGCCGTTCCCGCTGCCGTGGCTGCTGTCTTTGCCGTAATCTTTGCGATTATCTTTGCAGCTCCGGACACAAATTTCTGTCCGGTCGTTACCGTGTCAGAGATTCCCTTTGCCACTTTTCCGAATCCGATTGACAACGGACCGATAGCAGCAACCACGAGACCGACTTTGAGGATTGTTTCTTGCTGTGCCGGAGAAAGCGACGTGAACCACTTTGTCAACTCTTGAATCTTTCCGGTCAGTTTCTCAATCATAGGTGCTGCGGATGTCTGTGCTGTGGATGCTAGTGTCGACAATGCCAGTTTTGCGTTGTTCATCGCAACTTTTGCATTATCAATCGGGTCGAGAGTTCCGTTGTAGGTGTCCTCGACCGTCGTTCCGTATTCCTCCATTGATGACGACAGACTGGTGAGGTCGATTCGATTCTCACGAATCGCCTTTGTCATTTCTGCTGCACCTTTCTTTCCAAACAGTTCCGTTGCAATCTGCATCGCCTCGGTCTCTGTTTTTGCGTTCTTGATGCTGCCGATGGTCTCTGACAACGCCTCGTCCATTGATTTCCCCTCTGATGTGGCGTTCTGTAATGCCTTTTTAAGACCTGCCATCGCTTGAGTGGAATCAACACCGTTTGCATCGAATTGAGCCATCAAATTGATTGCTTGAGGCAATGACAGACCCATTTCTTTGAATGCTGCGTTGTTATCAAGTACATTTGATTCAAGCGTATCAACGGAGATTCCGGTTTCCTGTGCCTTTGCCGTGAGCAATCCTAACAGGTTTCCCGTTTGTGATGCATCGACGTTCCACGCTTTCATGATTTTGTCAACTTGGTCAACTGACTGTGTGACGTTTGTTCCGTTGATTGTTGCAAACTGTATGAACTGTTTTGAAGTCTTTTCAAGTTCCGTTCCTGTTGTATGGAATCTTGTGTTGACCTCTCCGATTGCCTCACCTACCGTTGACATATCCTCCGGCATTGTGCCGAAAACATTATCCGCAGACTTTGTCAATCCCTCAAGTGCCTCTCCGGTTGCTCCGGTCTTTGTCACTATGGTGTCATATCCCTCGTCGAGTTCTTTGAACGCTGCAATAGATGCTGCACCGATGCCCGCAATTCCGGCAGAGACAACCGACATTTTCTTTCCGAAACTTTCCATCTTTGTTCCCGCCGTATCGCAAGCAGTCGCAAATTTTTCAAGTTTATTGTCTTTTAACTGTTCATTAACATTTTTCAGTTCTGCCTCCATATTCATGAGGGCAGTCTTTGACTTTTCTGTCTTTACTGTCTGATTTGCAAGAGCCGTCTCTGTTTTCCCGATTGCTGTTTCATTTGCCTTGTACTCCTGTTCGAGTTTGTCTAATTCCTCTTTTAAGGCTTTTGACTGCTCGGAGTTCTTCCCCGTCTCCTCTGTCGACTTTGCATAGGCTTCTTTCGCAGCGTCAATCTTTCCCTTGAGTTCCTCCTGCTTTGTTTTCTGTTCTGACAGTTTCTTTGTCAACTTTTCCTGCTGCTCACTATTTAACTGCACAATGCCTTTCTGCACCGTGATTTTTTGAGTGAGCGATTCGGCTTTTGCCTTGAGGCTGTCTGTTTCCGAACCGAACAACTTTGCTTTCGTTGCTGCCGTCGTATATTCCGCAGACAGGACTTTCATTTGTGCTGCTGCCGATTTCATTTGTGACTGGTAATCACTTGAATTTGCAGAAATTTTGACGCTTGTATAAGCCATTCGGTCGCCTCCTCTCTTACTGATTTTCGTTGATTGTGTCTAATTCAAAACGCAAGTATTCCAACAACGTGACAATGTTTTCTTTCATGCACTGACTGTATGAGTTTTTCAAAAGCCGAATCGCAATTTTTACAACACGGTCGACAATCTCCCCGCAGACTTTCCATTGATTTTCCTCCGGTTCTTCCGGCTCGTCCTCATACCCGTTTTCACGGTCGTATTCGTCAAATGCGGACTTTTCTTTCTCCACCTGTTCAACCTCGACAATGTTCAATAGTTTCTCTGCAATTATGTTCTGCATCACAAAATGAACCGTCTTGATTGCCGTTAGAAAATCAATCACATCAATCTCCCCGATTTCCGCAAGCGTCAATTCATTTCCGAATAACTCCTGCACTATCTTTGTGTTGAAAAACATCACTCCGGAAATCTTTTCCGTGCTGTTTTTCTCCATGAGACTGATATATTTTTTGTACTGCTCCACTGTTATGGAGTTGATAAAATATCTTTTCCCTCTGCAAGTGACCTCTATTTCCGGTATCACTTGCCACTCTGAAAATTTTTCTCTATCTTCTCCATGCGTTTGGTGAGTTCTTCCCCGATTCCTGCGTCAATGAACTGGAACTCAAGAATCAAACCTGCTGCATCCAGTCCGGTCTCCGGATTCTTTAATTCCTCAACGGTGAACTGGTCTCCGTATGCTTTGCAGACAAACATCGCCATTATTTCAATGTCCTGTTTTGTATATCTCGGATGTGCGTCAATCTGCTCCGCAATATCGAGATACTCCGTGTATGTATCAATCGACATTTTCGGCATTGTAAACTCTTTGTTGCTGATGATGATTTTTCTTTTCATGGTTTATCCTCCTGTTATATATCCCTTGTTACGCTGCTGCGTCGTTCTTTTCCTGCACCTTTGAAAACCAACTCTTGATTGCTTCTGCTGCCTTTGTGTTCTCTTTCACAAGATTTGATTCATCAACCGAAATCTCATACGCATTGTCAAGACTTCTCTCGTAGAATGAACCCTTGATGCTCTTTGTTGTCGGAGACAATTTGCCCTCTTTTGTGCTTGCCTCCTCACTGATTCCCTCTGCAAACTTTCCGGCGTATAACCATTTGAAATCATACTTTCCGTTCAGTTTTCTCTCACGCCATCCGACAGCGACCTCCGGTGCTTTGTCGTCGGCTGTCTTAATGAGGAAACCGTTCTCGTATAACTGCCCGAATAAAATCTGTCTGTCCTGTGGTGCAAGTGCATTGACCTCAAGTTCGACCTCTGTTCCCTCGTATGAGTTGATGACCTCCTCCGTTCCGTCATCGGAGTAAATCTTTTCAGAAGTCCATTTTTCATCAACTTTCGCTTTGATTGCTCTTGCCAGTTTCACCGGAGTTCCCGCAACATATCCTGTTGCATCATTCTGTGTGATTTTTGCGATGTAGAAATCCCTACAACCGCATGTTCTACTTCTAACAATCTGTGATACTGTTTCGCTTAATGGTGTTACTGTTTCAGTCATGTCTATTCCTCCATTTCATAAAATTTTGAAAATCTTTGTGCTTTCATATAGATTCCGTCCTCCGGTTTGGAATCGTCTCCGTTCCTGCCCTCAAACGAAAAGCCTTTTTCTTTCATGAGTTTCTTGATTTCCCTCGCAAGTTCAACCTCGTCACTCTCCGAAAAAATAGTGACCTGCAATGACAGCGTCACTCCCTCCGCATCATCATCCGAAAAGTTCTCGTCGACTTCTCCCAAATCCCACAAGGTCACATGTGTTTCATGGATGTCCTTGTCATACCACCCTTGCATGACAGTGATTCCCCTGTCTGAAATCTGCTGCAACGCATCCGATGCGTCTTTTATGATGTCCTGACTGTTCACGCTATCACCTCATTTCATTGTGTTATCTAAATAGGATTGATACTCCTGTTCTGCGATTTTTTGCAGTTCCGCATCTGCCTCACGCCCTGTCGCATAGATAAATTCTTGAGGCGGTCTGTAAATAGTTCCCCAGTTAATGAATTTCACATAAAAGTGTTCACTATTATCCGACTTTTCCCATCCGACATCCGCTGACGCTCCGGTGTCTTTCACCTTGACCGCCCCCAGTGGAACGCTGTCCGCTGCGTGTGATGTGACCGATGATTTTGAGCCGAATCCTCGACCGCTCAACTTTATATCTGCCGATTTTGGAATCTTCCCCGACATAATGCGTTTCACGACTGGTTCCCCCTGTTCAACAATCTTTTTGTTGACTGCTCGGATGTCCTCGTCGCTTGCTGCATCCTCAAATGCTTTCATGAGTTCTTTCAAGCCTTGAAATTCCATTTCAATTTTCATCACATCCCTCCGGTGTCAGATTATGACACTATGCTCCCGCTCTACATTTCAACTGGTATTTCCTGTCGTCCGTGAACATTGGAGACGCATCATATATCTTGAACTCAACGCCTTTGTACACCGCATAGAACTCTTTCAAGTTCAGTCGGATTTCTTCCATCTTGTCGCACGTTCGTGTCTCAAAAACGATTGTGTTTTCAAGTCCGGTCTGCAAGGCTGTGTATTTCTCATTTGTTCCCAAACTCTTGACCTCGCACCAACAGGAATAAAACTCCGTTTCCTCCTGCTGCCGTCTGCCATCAACAACGCTCGACACCTTGCGAATTATCTTGATTCTGCCTGTCATTGTGCTGCACCTCCGTATATTTCTTTCAAAAGCATTGAGGAGGCAGCAGAGGCAAGCAGTTTCGTGTCGCTCCGGTATTTGTCACGGTTGTCGTAGAGTTCTTTCACGGATATAAATGCAAGCAGCTTTTGACGGCTTGTGAGGCTGTACTGGTCGAAATTCGGAATCAGTTCCGTCATTTCCTGCATGGTCACATCAAACATCAATTCAAGGATTTCCATGTCGTCATCATAGTCGATGTGACAATATACCTTGCATGTGGCAATCAGACCGTCTCTGTATTTCTCTTTTTCTTCATCCGTCATGTTTTTCACCTGCTTTCAATAGCAGGACGGATTCACCGCCCTGCTGCCTTGTTACCCGTTGACAATCTCTGTGATTTCACCCTTGATGACTGCATCCTTGTCAACAGCCTGCACATCGAAACGGTCACGAACCTTGAGACCTGTCATGTCCTTATCCCATAACCCCGCACCTTTGTCATTGAGGTCGATTGTCAGAACATTTCTGTCAAAAAGTGTGATAGCCTCTTTCAAGTCACCGCAGAAAACAGGGTGCTTGTACCCGTCGATTGTATGACCATCGCTGTTCATAATCGGTGTAGACTTGAGCGTTTTCTTTGACAGTTTCACGATTCTGTATTCCCCGAAAAGCATTTTTCCCTTTGTCTGCTGTGTCGGGTCTTTCTGCAAAATATAGTTTCCATCCTTGTCCTTTAACTTGTCGAGGTAGTTGAAACCGCTCTGATTTGTGATGACGATTGAGGATTCTGCAATCGCAGGGTCTAACTGCTCATTGAAAATATCCTTGAGGCTGTCGAGATTCTCCACTGTGACCTCTTTTCCCTTTGTCATTTCGTTGAGTACCTTGAGAATCATTGCGTTACGGGTTGCCTTTGTCTTTTTCGCAATCCATTTGTTGATGTACGCCATGATGTTGGCTGCTGTGTCCTCAAGCAGTTCAGCGGTCATCTTGAGGATTCCACCTTTTTTCTTGACCTTGTACTCAATCGGTAAAAATTCCGGCTCGTCCATCTCCGGAAAATCCGCAGCCTCATCCACGTTGTCGAACGGTGTTGATTCTGCATCGACCTCAATGTTTCGTGTTCCGGTCTTTGTCACAACTCCCTCAACATTGACATACTGCTCAAGGTTGTCGGATGAACGACGCAGTTCGATGATGTCTGTTCGGATGTCCTCCGGAATAGTCACGCCGATTCCGACCTCTCCCTCACTTCCTGCGGTTGTGTCGGATGTGAGTGCGTTCTTGTACACCTCAACATCTGCCTCGTCTGCCTCTCTGTGCAGGAATCCCGCTTTTACGATGTTGACGAACGCTTTCACAAGGTTCTTTTTGTCAACCTTTTTCTCACCGCCGACCTGCTTTGCAGTGCCTTTGTTGACCTTATCCTCAATACCGCCCTGCTCGTCCTCGTCCAAATCATAGAGGAGGTCGAATCTGTTCTGTAACTCCTTGAGTTCTTCCTTTGCTGCCTTTGCCTTGTCGAGTTTTCCGTCGTTCACAAGGCTCTTGACTTCATTTTTCTTGTCGTTAATCTGTTTCAATAACTTCTGTAATTCCTTATTCATGACTTTCTGTCCTCCATTTCTTACATACCGTAAAGGTATAAATCATCGAGAATCTCCCGCTTTTCTGCCTCGATTCTCTGTTCCTCTGCCTGTGCTGCTGCACTGTTTCTCTTTTCCAGTTCTGCAAGCACCGCATCGACAATGTTTTCTTTTTCAGTTCCCTTGAGTGCCTCCGGAATATTGTTGTATTTCTCAAAATAGTCGGATGCACACGCTGCGACTGCTGCCTTTTCTTCGATTTCGACATTGAAATACTGCTGCATCTTCTTACTGTCGAACCATGTCTCATTGCTCATTAGGCTCTGAATCTTGTCTCTTGTGACACCCTCCTGCACATGTTCCATGTAAACGTCAAGGATTGAATCCTCGCAGAGATTCAACTGTTTTATTACTGCCTTGAAATCGTCTGCGTTGCCGTATGCCATGCACAACGGTTTGTGAATCATTGCTTGTGCTCCTGTTGCAAAATGCAGTTCGTCGCAAGCGAACATGATGACCGATGCGATGGATGCAGCCATTCCGTCGACATAACCGACTTTGTGTCCGTCGTATCGTTTTAACTGGTTATAGATTGCCAGTCCTGCAAATACGTCTCCACCTCCGGAATTGAAATAAATATCAATGTCCTCATAGCCATCTAACTGGTTGAGAAAATCTGCGATGTCCTGCGGGCATCTGTCCTCCTCGTACCACATGGATTCCCATGTTGCCGATACAATGTCACCGTAGAAATACAAGGAACATCTGCTCTGTTCCTCGTCCTGCTCTAAATCCAAATAGCCGACATTTTCGACTTTTCCGCTGCGTTTATTCTTCTTTGTGAAATCAAAACGTCTCTTTGGCATGATTATTCACCTCCCTCCTGTTCATCCTCGTCCTCTGCCTCGTCGGTTTCGTCCGGTTCTGTTGCTGTGTCCGGCTGCTCTGTGTCCGGCTCTGTCTTTTCTTCCGGTTGCTCCGGTTCTTCGGTTTCATCCGGTTCGGATGCACCTTTCAAATATGCTGCTCCCGCCATAGTCAACGGAACGATGCTGCCATTCGCAAGCAGGACATCGCCTCCCTCCGCATCTTCCATGTCGAGTTTACGTCTTGCCTCATTCGGTTTGATAATCATTCCCCCGACACCGTTTCTCAAATATTCCATCTGTGTTTTTGAATCGGTGCGGAACAATACCTTTTCGTTAAATTTGTAATAATATCCGTCGTCTGCATCTTCATCCGGCAGCATCTTGAAATTGATTTCCTCCTCATACTGCTTGATGATGAATAGTTCTGTGTCGACGTAGAATGATAACTGCTGCATCTCACTGTTACTGTATGACGACTTTGAATAGTCGTTGATTTGATTCGGTTTTACTCCGAACGCTCCGGCGATTTGCAGTGCATTGTATTTTTTCAGTTCAAAGAACTGCGAATCTGTCAGTTTGATGTCGAGAGGTGTGAGTTTCATCCCCAACGGGACAGGCAGGATTTTTCCTGTATTCTTCGCCCCGCTGCCGAACTCCTCAAACGACTTGACAAGTGCTGTTTTCGCTTTTTCGTTCAGTTCTCCGGTATATTCAAGAGTTGCCTTTGCTGTCAGACCGCTCTCATACAAGTTATTCATGAACGCCTGTGATTCAGATGCACCCGCAACCGTGTCTCTCAATATCTGCTGCACTGGTAGTCCTGTGATTCCATCAAAACTGAATGATGTTTTGAAGTGCATGACCTCGTCTGTGCTGAACACATATTGACGACCGGATGTCGGGTCTGTGTAGACATACCACAAACGCCCAACTCCTGCGAATATTCCCGCATCGTCAACGACTATCTGCACACAATTTGACTGCATAACCCACAAATCAACGATTTTGATTTCACCGCCGTATTTCTTGCGGTCAAACTTCTTTCTCATGTACACATAGGCGTTTCCGTAATGGTTGCGGTTGATTTCAACCGTGTTCCAAAATGTCGTTGGTGTCATAAACGGATTCGGTCTTTTTGAGAGCAGCTTTGATGTGTCCGTCGCCTCTGCCTCAATGATTCCCTTGTCCGTTTTCTGATAATATTTGATAGGCATTTTCGCAAGGGTCTCCGACAGCATCTTGAGACATGTGAAATATGTGACCTCTGATGTCGGTTTCCCTTTTCTTTTCAGTCCTATCCGTTCAATGAACGACGGTGAGTTCAGTGTCACAACGCCTCCGCTGTCCTGTGGTTCACCTCTCCACCAATTTGAAATTTTCACTCCTAATCTCTGAAACGGATTCATTTATTTCTCACCGCCTTTCTTCATGTATTTTTCAAATTGCTCAAGCCATTCATTGACAGTCTCATTCACATCCGGACGGTATTCCTCTTTCATTGCGTGTTTCCATGCGTCGATGATAGCGTCAATCGGGTCGATTCTCTCTGTCGTGATGTCTTTGTCAATTTTTATTTCGCCGTAGTTGTTTGAGATGGTCTTTGCGTTTGCGATAGACCACACAAGCAAACCATCGGCAGGAACAACAATCTTGTTTCCCTCTTTTCCGACCTCGATTCCCTCGATTTCCACGTTGCCCGCCAAAATCTCAAGTCTGAAATCAACTGTCGCATCGTTCAACTCTTTCGCTGTCTGCGTGACAGAGATTGAATCGAATCCCAACGCCTCAAGGTCTGACAGGAACGCCGATGCGTTGTGCGGGTCATAACATATCAACTGTGGTTTGAGGTCGTATTCTTTCACCAAATCCTCAAGATATTTGATGATGTATTTGTAATCTGTCTTTATTCCTCCCAGTGTCTCGGTCACTGTCACAAGACCCTTTTCAATCCATACGTCATAAGGTACTTTATCGGTCTTGATGTGTTCATCCACCCTTGAGGACGGAATGAACGAATGTGTGTGTACAAAATATTTCTTTACTCCGTCAACCATGAACGGAATCACGATTGCGATTGATGTCAAGTCGCCTCCGGATGACAGGTCAACCCCGACATAACATTTTGACCCTCTGAAATCCTTGAGTGATTTCAGAACGGCACATGCTTTCCATTTTGCGATGTCCTTGATATACAGTGAATTTGACCACTGCATCCACATATTCAACTGCTTTACGAGGAAATCTCGTAAATCCTCCCCGCCCATATCACGGGCGGTATGTGCAATCGGTATGAGGTTTTCAAGAGCATCCCTGTCAAATTCAAGAATCGGGTTCGCTTTTATCCAGTTCTCCGGAACATATCTGTCGTCATGCTCGTCCATCTGTGCGATATATACGAACTGACTGTCGTTTTCAAAAACGCCCTTTAACAGATTGCAGCAATATTCATACAATTTATAACAGGGTGATTTGAGGTCGAACCCTGCTGTCGTGATGACTGAAATCAATGCCGACTTGAGTTTCTTGATACCTCCCTCAAGCAGCTTGTACATCTGATTCGTCTTGTGTGCGTGATACTCGTCGACAATTCCCAAATACGCACGGTGTCCGTCAAGCGACTTTGTATCACCGGACAACGCTTTGATTTCCGAATGTGTCAATAGACAGTCAATCGTGTGGTTGTGGTCATGCACTTTGAACCATTCCGACAAATCCTCGTCCGAATTGATGAATTTTGCGACCTCGTCAAAAACGATGTTCGCTTGGTCTTGCTTGGTAGCTGTACAAAAGATTTTTCCGTACTTGTACCCGTCAAAATTCCCGTAATAACATGCCAAAATACCGTTGATGAACGATTTTCCGTTCTGTCTGCCTAATTGCACATAGGACGTTCTGAACCGTCTGTATGATTTTTCCTTTGTTCTCCACCCGTTGAGTGACCCTAAAATAAAGCACTGGAACGGATATGCGGTCACATGCTCGTTTTCTTCGCCCTCTGCAATGGTCAATTCCTCTGCGAAATTGATGATTTCCTCTGACTTTTCAACGTCGAAATAGTATTTGTACGGTGCTGCTTTCGATTTCTCAATGTCGTCGAGGTGTCTTTGACATGCAAGTCGGACATATTCTCCGGCTGTTATCTTGCCCGAAACAACATCAAGGGCGTATTGTGTGCAGCGGTCTTGTGTTTCTCCTGTTTTCGCCATACCTTAATTTGCATATTTCGCAAATTTATTCTCCGGCTTTTGCTGCTGTGGTTTCGGTACGACCAAACGGCAGCGTGAGGAGACTGTCAATCCGAAATCCGATGCTCCCTGTCTGCACTGTTTCATGCAGCGGTCTTGAATAATCATGAGACGCTCACGTTCACCGTTCACGACCTGCCTTGTACCGACCTGCACACGTTCTTTTTCTCCCGTGTCCGGATTCGTCTTTGTCTCATATACCGGAACATCCTCCATCAATGGAGTTGTTCTGATTTGCTGCGTGATTTCGATGTACTGGTCTTGTGCAATGAGTAATCTCGCCAGTGCATCGCAGTCAACATTCGCAATCAGTTTGATTTCAAGTAATTCTTTCGCAATCTTCCGGAACTTTTTCTTTTGCTCCGGTGTCAAATATGACGGAGGTTTCACTTTGTCGTTCGGTGCTACAACCTCGGCGTTTTTTCGTGCCTCAATTTCTGCTTTTGTGAGGTGTTTTCGCCCGTTCATAACAACCAAATCCGTGGGTTGTCTCTGTCCTGCCATGTAGCAACAAACCCCCTTTCCGTCAACATTTCAGTGATTTTGTGTCACATTCTGACACCCCTTTCGGATGCACCTGTCTACTGAAATTCCCGTGGGGAGTTTTCTCCAAACAAAAGAGGGGGTGCGACTAGAAATGAATCGTACAAAACTTTTTTATATCCCCCTGCCTCTCGAAAGTGGTACTCAATCAGTGACCTCAACTGTTTCTGTGTTGCTCTCATGCTCGCTTTGCTCTGCTTATACAGAGCAGTGATTGTGTTGTGTGTCTTATGGTTGAGAGGTATGAGGTTGAACGGATTCAAGCGTTGTTCCCAGTCGTCCTCAAGTTCAACTATGTGGTGTACTGGTTCGCATGTGAGTAGTTCATTCTCGACATACAATGCGTATATATCCACGTTGTCATAGACCTCAATGATATGCTCCCGCATCGCCCGCCATTCCTTTGACACATAGAACTCGGCTGCTCTCTTGTCTCGCCGTGTGTTGTTGTATATCATGTGCCTCGACTGCTGCCGTTGCTCACATTCCTCGCACATCTTTACTGACTGTGGAATCAACTTGCCACACCTGCATGATTTCAAAAGCATCTGCGTTCTCCTCTCTTCATTGGTTCTCCTGTCCTGTTATCCACAAGAGGCGGGCAGTTATGCACATTACTGTGTACACTTACCCGCATATAACAGGAGGGCAAACAGGCAAGAAAAAAGCGACTGCATATCTGCAATCGCTCGTCTCAACTGTTCACGCTAACATATTATCACGTTTATTTTGCCTTTTGTTCACCCACTTTTTACCCCTATTTTCACCCTCATTTCACCCTGTTTTCACTCCGTTTTTATCATTTTCAATCGCTTTTGCACCGAATAATTTGATTGACAGGCGTTGAATCATGACCTTGCACCACTTTTTCGGTGAGTTGCGTCCGCATCCTGTCTCCCTTACTATATCCTCGTATGTCTTGCCCTTGATATAGACTGCCTCAAGTGCGTCGTACTTGTACCCCTCACCTGCTGCCTCTGCATCCTCTTTGAGTGATGCAAGAGCCTGTTTGAGATGCTCGAACAGAATGACCGTCTCTGCACGGCACTCTCTAACCGATTGCAGGAACGCTCTTTCTGCTGATATGTTGTATTTGCCTATATCCGGCACTTGAGAGGTCTCTGATACCGCCTCTTTGATGTACCGCTCCATTTCACGATAGTTTTCGAGATATAGCAGGGTTTTGTCAATGACTGTCTGCTCTTTTTCCTCTTTCATGCTTTTTCCTCGCTTTCTGCTTTCTTCTCATAGGCAGACCGTGCATTTTACGCCAGTTATTCGTGTTTTGGCGATTTGTGCATCTTTGCGAATCGCACATTTTCATAATTGCCGTTTTTACCTGCTCCGCTGTGACACCCGTTTGCATGACTGCCTCGACGAACTGTTCTGCCGATGTTTCGACCTTGATTTCCGGTCTTTTATATTCCTTTTTTTCTGTAACGCCTTTGTTGACTGTCGCCCTGTCTGCTGCCTGTTCAATCATGTCCGAAATCTCATTTTCTGTCTTTCCGGCTTTTCTGAAATGCTCAATCACGTTTTTCACGATGCTCATAATTCCCATATTATCACGCTCCTCCTTTCCATTTACGCAAAAGGGAGTTGTTCGTCAACGCCGTCCGGAATACTCATGAACCCGTCACCTGCATCCGTATAACCCGCATTTTGCTCCTGTTCTCCTGCTGCTTTCTTACTTTCTGCAAATTCCTGTTCCTCAATCACAACATCGGTCGTATATATCTTTTGACCGTCTCTGTTGGTGTATGAACCTGTCTGAATCCTGCCCGTAATAGCAATTTTTGTTCCCTGCTTGAAATACTTCTCTGCAAATTCGCCGTTTTTGCCAAATGCAACGCAGGAAATGAAATCCGCTGACTGCTGCCCGTCTCTTGCACCTCTGCGGTCGACTGCCAGTGTGTAACGTGCCACGCACATGGATTCTTGTGAACTGTTCTGCTGTGTATATCTGACATTCGGGTCTCTTGTAAGTCGCCCCATCAATATAACTTTATTCATTCGCCGTTTCCTCCCGTTCTCTCTGCATCACATATTCATTTTGCATTTTCTGCAATCTGACAAGTCCTTTTTTGAACTCAAGGTCATCGCCATTCATGCAGACATCGAATATTTTCTCATAATCAACAATATGGGTCTTGATGAACTCTGCCTCTGCTGCCGTCCTGCTCTCATTGATAAACATTCCCTTGACTGCCTCTTTTATCATTTCGCAATGGGTCTTTTCCTCCTCCGTCTGTGGAGGTGTGCTTGCAACCAAACGGTCATAGGCGTTGTCAATCGCTCCTGCAATCAATTCTCTCCAACCTTTGCCCTTTTCCCCGATTAACTGGTTTTCAATGTCCTCGAATCGGTTTCCGTGTCCTGCTGCCACGATGCGGATGTCCTTTTTGCCCTTTGCTGCATTCAGAATCAAATCGTCATCGTATGCCTCCATGTAATAATCAAATTTCGCATCGAAATTCTCTCTCGGATTGATGATGATTTCCGGCTGACTGCTGCCCTCCGTCTTGATACTCACTCCGATGTATTTTGCATCCTTGATTTTCGCATTGATAAATTCTGCCTTTAATGTGCTTTTGTTCATGCTGCTCCTCCATTCACTAATCTGTTGAGTAACTGTTCATACATGGTCTTGTATGTGTCTCTTTCTGTCTGCAATCTGATTGTCTCCTCTGATGATGCCATTTTTGCGATTTTCTCATTTTTCTCTGTGTTGGCTGCTGCATACTGGTTGACCTGTTCAATCAGTTCTTTGCAGTCTTTTTCCATTTCCTCGATTTCTGTTTTGAGGTGGTCAATTTCCTCCTGTTGCTCTTTGATTGTCTCATTGTATTTCTTCGAGGTTTTCATGTTGCCGTCAAGCTGCAAGGAAATCATGAGAGCGATGTCGATGTTCTCCATCTCTTTGTCTGAACACTCCCCGATATACGTTCCGATGCGTTCTGTTGATACCGAATAGACCTGCTCACATAAAACGGTGCTTGGTCTGCCTGTTGACCTCACTGTTACATGTGTCGGGAGGTCTGTTTTCGGCTGCGTGGTCATATATACAACCTCAACGACATTGCTGTTCTCATTGTTCTTGTCATTGCTTACAACGACCGCCGGACGGTCGGAGTGCTGTTCGCTCCCGCTATACGACACCCCCCCTCTGCTGATATAGAACATTTCGCCTCTTTTGATGTTATTCATGTCTTTTCCTCCAATTCTTCAAACTGTATTTGATGATATATGCAAGCTGCATCAAATACGGGTGTCTCTGTTTATAACTCATTCTGTCTCCTCTGTGCCACGCCTAAACCGATAACGCACCAACCGTCTGACAGTCCGCTGCATGTGATGTCATCGTCTTTGCAGGTGATTCTCATGTCTGCCGTCTCTCCGGTTGCTTTACCTGCTACAAATACTACTAATTTGACGACATTTCCGACCTTGAATCCGTCGTCTTTTGTTATCATGTACGGTTTCCTATATTCTCCCGTGTATTCCTCGAATTTGTCCTGTGACACTCTGATTGTCTTTATTTCCTCCGGTGCTGTTGATGGGAGTTTCTGCATCTTCTCCTCCTGTTCCATCTCACGGAGTTTTTTCTTTGTCTCACGGTCGATTGCATCCTGTTCCTCTGAATACCTCTGTTCGTCGGTCTTGTATGCCTCTGCACGGTTCTTGTACTGGTCGCATGAGGTACATGTTCCGGTCTTAACATTGCAAGTCTCATATTCGGTGCAGGAATAACAGAGAGATGTGATTCCCTCCGGATGAGGTGTCTCATAATCGTCGCCCGCTCTTGCCTCCGGAGGATTCATGCCGTTTTCTTCCGTGTCGGATTCTGACACCTGCTGCCCTGCTGCTTTCGCCTCTTTCATGTCTTTCACTTCTTTGTGTGTCAGTTCTCCGGTCTCTGAAAATTTCCCCAGTGTCTCACGCTGTTCATCCTCCGTCATTCCGCTCAATTCATAAGCTGCGGAGAATGTGAGGCGTTCTTTCTTGAGTTCCTCTTTCCATTCCGGAATCAGATTGTTATTGATTGCCTCAATCTGTGCAATCTTTGTTTTGCTCACATGCAGCATTGAGGAAATCACATCCCTCAATCGTCCGGATTGCAGGTCATATCCCTTGATTTTCTTTCCTGCTGCTTTCATACGCTCAAGAGATGCCTTGAGGCGTGTTTCCTCCTCAATCATGTCGGAAATGGTCTTTGAACGGTATGAGTTGGCGATGATAATTTCAACCTGTTCCTCGTCATCGTCCTGTGGTGTGGTCAATTTACTGGTTGCAAGTTCAAAATCTTTATACCCCTTTGATACGAGGTATTTGAGAGCCTCCCACCGTCTTTCACCTGCGACGATTCTGTATTCGCCTTTTTCGCACGGTGCATATACAAGTTCGAGGTTCTGTTTCAAACCGGACAGGAGGATGTCTCCTGCCAGTTCTTCGATGTCTGCAACACTATAAAAATTCATGTCGTTGCGGTACATCTTGAAAATTGAAATGTCCTTTGTGCGGAATCTTGCTCTCGGAGATTCGTCAATCCCTGCTTTGCTGTTCTTGTTGAGTGCGTCTTTCACGCTGAATCCTGCTGCCATCTGTTCACCCTCCTGTCATTACTCTGTGAGTTTCTGTTTTTTTGTCTCGGTACGTTCGACGTTGATTTCGCCCTTGCTGTTCTGCGAAATAGAGGCTTTCACGCCTCCACGGAGGTTCAACGTGACCTTTGCCAGTCCTCCGGTGTAAATTTCCTCAACTGCTGCCTTGAGAATCTTCACAATTCCCTCTCCGCATCTTTTGTCCGGTGTTGCTGCCTCTCCGAACAATACAGCGACGTTCTGCATCGCCTTTTCTTTTCTCTGTTTCTCTTTCTGATACTCAACCGCATCTGTGCAGTTACATGTCATTGTTGCCTGTTCCTCTGCCTGTGCTGCTGTCAGTTCTTCGTCTGCCTCAATCTGCGTCATTTGACCGCAGAATCTGCATTTTGCTGTTTTCACGATGTTTCCCATGTGCTTAATCCTCCGCATTTATTTTCTCTATTCTCAACATGTATGTGAGATATAATTTTCCGTCTCGTCTGAACCCTTTGCATCTGCTGCAATATTCATTCGCATCCATTCTCATTATTGCAATGGGATTGTTTCTTTTTGGGATGTCTACCGTCACAAGTGCCTCTCCCCATCTTTCGGTTTTTATGTTTGTTTTGACATTGAAATCAGTGCCTCCGACTTTTTTCATGAATTTATCTGCATCCGCATATAATTTCGCCCAATCATGTTCTTTCATGTCCTACCCCTCCATTTCCTTGAGTAACTCATGCACAACGCATCTGTAATCTTGAGACACGATTCCACGCTTTGAAAATTTCGGGAGTGGTATCATTGCCGTTGTTGATTTCTCTGCAACAATGGAACGGCGAACCGGAGTGACAAACATGTCAAATCCGGAATCTGCTTTCAGCCACTCCTCAACCTCAAGAGAGGTCTTGTTTTTCTGTCGCATGGTCATAAGTGCCTTGATTCTCAAATCCGGATTGATGTCTCTCAAGTCCTCAATCTGCTCCTCAAGGTTCTGCAATGCCTCGATTTCATATCCTCCAACCTTTACGGGTGCAATGATTAACTCTGCCGATATGAGGATATTGATGACCACCATGTCAAGCAGTCGACCACAATCACAAATGCAATAATCGTATGCGTCTGCTACCTCCTCCAACGCCTCACGCAATCGTGTGACTTGATTGTCCTCTGACTTGAGCAGCAAATTCATGTCCGTTTTCATGAGATAGCCGTTCGCCGGAATGATGTCAACGTGTGAGTATTCCGTCGGGCGAATCAAATCACCCGTTTTGTATGTACCGCCGACACATTCATGTTTCTCAAGCAGCTCACTCATTCCGATTCCGTCCGGTTCAAATACCCCGAACGTCTTTGATGTATCGCCCTGCGGGTCTCCGTCTAACACAAGCACTCTCTTTCCCTGCTCCTCGCCCAACATATAGGCGATTGAATCGGATGTCGTCGTTTTTCCGATTCCTCCCTTTGGTGACATTACTGCAATAATTCTCATGTTGTTTCCTCCTGTTATCCTGTTATATTTTTTAGTCCATAAATTCGGACGCTATATCGACCGCAACTGCTGCCACGAATAAAATCACCGCAAGAAATACCATCGCAAGCATGACAACCGCTGCAATACCTAACGCAATCAATACTTTCATCGCTTTTCTCCTCAATTCTTGATTTTCCCGTCCTTGAGGATGCTGTTGTTCGGGATGCTCATGTTCAGATTTCTCTCCATGTGTACCGCATCCGACAAATTCAGATATTCCTCAATGACCTTGATTGCCTCCTCTGCTGAATAGCAGGTTGCAACAAAATGTCCGGCTGCTGCCATATCCGCAAGGAACTCTTTTTGCGTGTCCTGCTGTCTGTTGTTCCCGAATTTCATTTCAACGAATAACCCGCAGTATGAGCCTTTCGGATATGGGAGGCACAAATCAGAAACACCCGCTTTGACACCCATCTGTTTGAATTTGACTGCCTCCTGCTTGTTTCGACTTCCTCCGTTTGGTACATGGAACAACCACTTTAATTCCGGATAACGGTTCATGTTCCATCCCGCCCATGACACGACGTTGATTTGCTCCGTGTCCTCACTTCTCTTTGCATATCTCATGTTCATTCGCTTTCGCCTCCTCTTTGCACATGTCATAATATTCGCAGAACAGACATACATGTTTGCAGTCCTTGACCTTGAGCATGTGTCTGATTCTTTCAATGATTTCTCCCGCCCTCACCTGTCCTGCTCCTCCATTTCTAAAATCATATAGGCATGAATAAAAATGGTTTTCTTTTTCCTGCCGAACTCGTCACGCCCTCCGGACTGCTCCTGCATCCCTGCGATGCTTTTCTTTGCCTCCCACCATCGGCGGGTCTTTCCCTCTCTCGGAATCGGCTTAAAATACACCTTGACCGTGCTTTTCGTGATTGCAAACTGTTCTCTGCTGATTTGCAGGATGTCATCGAATCCCGCTGCCTTGACTGCTGCCTCGGCTTTTCTGAAATATCTGTCTTTTGATTCCGGTTGCCAGTCAAAACTCATTTCCCGACCACCTCCTCAATCTCTTTCGTCCTCTGCATGATTGCACTGTTGTATGAATAGACATACACGCCATTGCTCCACAAATGTTCCCTCGCACCCTTTTCACCGTAGTTATACGCTGCAAGTGCATCCTGCACCGTGCCGTATTTCTTGAGCAGGTATGAGAGGAAATCAATCCCGACCCTCACATTTTGATATGGGTTCATGAGGTCGGTGCAGTTCAACCGTTTCATCCGGTCAGTGTGCCATTTCTCATATATCTGCATATATCCCTTTGACTGCCCGCCGTCTCCGACCTTGTCAAATTCATATCCGGATTCATGCTCAATGATTGCCAGTACAAGGGCATAGGGAACGTCATTTTGCTTGCATAGACATCTTGTGTATATCTGCATTTTCTCCGGAAAATAGCCTTTATCCGCATACTGTTCCGGTAACTTATAAAGCACGAATCCCTCAAGGTCATCGCTCCCCCAGTCCTCGGACATACCATCGAAAACCTTGTATTTGCTTTCGGTCTCCTCTGCTGTCTGCACGATTGTTTCCGGATTCTGTACCACTTCCGCATGTGTCGTCTCCGGCTGCTCCTCCTCGGTCTGCTCCGGCTCTTTGATATTCACTATCATCAAGCACAACACCGTCATCAATACCGCAATCATTGTCAAATGGAACGCATCACGTCGTCCTGCATGTCTTGCCCGTCTTTTCCGTCTTTTCACTTTGTAGCCTCCTTTTCCTCATTCGTGCATGTATGTAAAACATGCAGTTAAAATCGTTATAGTACACATTTGCGTTCGTGAAATCCATGTCCGGATACCACTTTTTTAATATCTCCGGTATTGAATCCCTATCTTTGACCATACCGTCAACAAATGACCCTATTTTTTTATAGCTGCCTCCTGCTGCCGGACGTTTGGAGTGTACGACCTTGATTCGTGGGTCTCTCAATCCCTGCGAACTGTTCCATCTCTTTTCCGACGGAACACGGTTCTTTTCTTCAACGATGTAATTCGCCATACCGGACAAACCGTTTTCGTCTGTCTGCAACCTGCGAACCTCATTCCTGCTTGACTGTTTCCAACAGGATTCAACCGTCTCCATGTCTAAAGCACCATCCATGACGATGTGATGATGCCATCTGATTTCCGCATCCGGATTGTATGCGGTCACATAGACATATTTTGCGTTCGGGAGACCTCTCTTTTTCCTCTGATAGTTGATGCGTCGGATGTACTTTTGCACATTCTTGATTGCTGCATCAACATCCCCATCCGGCGGGAGGTGTGCGTCATCATAGGTCAATGTCATCCAAATATCACGGTCGCTGAAATTCTCGTTGATTAACCTCTCAACGTATTTCCTTGCGTTCTTGTCATTCAGATTCTTTTGAGCCTTGTTGTTGTCTTTCTTGATTGTCCTCCCCTCCGGAGGTACTTCATCCATACTCCGGAACTGCGGATATATCTCAATTTCAAACTGGTCTCCTGCTGTTATCTCTTTGAGTGCATATATCACTTTCTTTCGATGTTGGAACAGGTTCTCAATGAACCATTCGTGCATGTCCTCCATCGCTTTGTTATATGCTGCCTCATAATCATACGGGATAAACTGCATCCCTCTTTTTCTTGCCATCTGACACAATCCTCCTGTTATGTTTTCGTAGACTTGTTAGTATCTATTACAAGGACGACAAAACCTCCGAAAACCCTTTGTTTTCCCGACCTTTCCGGTCGT
Organism: Ruminococcus sp. MCC718; assembly: GCF_018783905.1. NCBI lineage: Bacteria > Bacillati > Bacillota > Clostridia > Eubacteriales > Oscillospiraceae > Ruminococcus > Ruminococcus sp. MCC718. The sequence continues at coordinate 55,163 of NZ_WQNP01000113.1, read as the reverse complement.
TTTTGAGTTGCTTTTTCGTGTCAGATTTGATATAATATTCTTAGTTTGAAACATATCAATCGACACCGATTGACACACGGATGACCGTTCGCAGCGGTCATCCGTTTTTTTGTCTTTATGCTGCTTTTTCTTTCTTTGAGACGCTCACGGTGATTTTCACCTGCTCACGTTCAGAAATGATTCTCGCTAATGTCTCATAAAATTTCTTGATGTTCTGTTCACTCACCTGCTGCACCTCCAATCTATTAAAAAGGCTCTTGCCTGTTGTTTTCGTGTTCGGTTAGGCGGTCGTTGCAACCGCCTCTTTCTGTTCCCATCTGCGACGCTCCTCGACTTTTCCTGCTGCCTTGCCCTCTGCGTATGCAGACATGACCATGATTGCCATTGATTTTCCCTCAAGGTCGGAAATATTCATGAATCTTTCTGCCATGTTCTCGATTGCCGTCTTTTTCTCGTTTCTCGTCATGATTCAACACCTCCTCTGTTGATAGTGTTTTATGTGATTTCCTGCACTGGTGGTTCTCTCGGTCTCTGCATCCCGTCCACCTGCTTTCCGGCTATGTCTACCGTGTTATGACTTTTCACCTTAAAAAATCATTGAAAACCTGTTGACCAACCGTGAACCTTTTAGCAAGTCCACCCGCTGCCATGTTTCCCACGGTATCGCTGACGCTGTCTCTCGGCTTGCCATCGTCAGAGCGTCGGTCGCCATCCGGACGCTGACGGGGCGACTGTTGCCCCGTTTCGGCTTTAATAAAATGAATCTCTCTGCATTTCGTCGTCGACTTCTTTCGGTATCGGAATAGGTTCAAAATCATCGTTTTTTCCATCCCAATAATCAAATAACTCTTGTATGTACTGATTCAACTCCTCTACTCTGCTCATTTCCGTTCCTCCTGTTCTTGCTTGTCCTGTTGCATCTCCTGCCATATAATAAATGTGCGACCATTCCAAAATGACAGGAGGTGACAACATGGCGGTTCATCATGACACTTTCAAAAGTGCGATTGCAAGTGCGTTTGAAAATAGCGACATCAAATTTTCAAAAGTTTCTGATTTATCAAAAGAAGAATTTGAACGTCTTCTCGCATCAGCTATCAAGGCATGTGTTGAAACACAAGATTTTGCACAACACATTCGCACTTTGAAATGATTTTCTCGGAGGAGTGTTTCACCACTCCTCCACAATCTTTCCTATTTCTTCCGCTGCCTTTTTGACAACCTCTGAAATCTGCTTGATTTGCTCCGGTTCGGGGTCTCCCTCGAATTCCGCTCTCACTCTAATCTCTTGGTGTTCGGAAACCTCCGTTTTGTAGAAAATGAGTTTTTCAATCGCCCCAGTTCCCCGTGTTCTTACGTTTGAAATTTCATGTTTTGGCATTTCTTTTCACCTCCCTGTTGTTCTTTGTAAGAACAGTATAATTCCCTCAAAGAACATTGTCAACACTTTTTTGTTCTTTCAAAGAACTTTTTTATTGATTTTTGTCTCGTTGGGTGTTATGCTTTAGAAAACAGAGGAGGTGATTCAGTATGACGCAAGGCGAACGAATCAGAGAAGTCCGAAAAGCTCTCGGTCTCACTCTTGAGAAATTCGGTGAGAAAATAGGAATGAAAAAGAACTCTGTCAGTCAGCTTGAGAATGGAAAAAACTCCGTGACTGAACAGGTCGTCAAGGCGATTTGTCGTGAGTATAATGTTGATTATATGTGGTTGACCACCGGAGACGGTGAGATGTTCATTGACACGGACGATGATTTCATCGAACGCATTGACCGCATCATGGCGGGTGAGGATGAGGCACGAAAAAGCCTTTTCAAATTCATGCTTGAGTTGAGTGACGAGGACATCGCTGCACTCGACCGCTTAATGAAAAAGGCGATTGAGTTCACACAAAATAATAAAGAAAAAGACTGACAGCCTTTTCAACTGTCAGCCTCATGGGTGTACAGATACGCCACGAATTTATATATCCTCTTTAGGATGCGTTCGTTTTGTATCTTCCCGACTATTTCAACAATAGCCTCTTTGTAATTCAAGGGGAACACCCCCTTTCCGATTACAGTGTATCATATATTTCCATCATTGTGGAAATATCGAGGTTGATTTCCATAATCGTGGAAATCGTTCCTCCTGCTGCCGGAATCCCGCTGCAATGTGATACAATTATTTGTATTCGGATTCAAACAGGTCGGTGATTTTCACGCCTAATGCAATCGCTATCATTTCAAGCTGAAATAATGTCGGCGACACCTTACCGTTTTCGATGTTGTTTATCGTAGATTTTCCGATTCCGGATTTCTTCGATAACTCCATCAATGTGAACCCCTTTGAGGTTCTCATTTCCCAAACGAGAATTTTCATCCTGCTCACCTCCTTTCTCAAGGAAAGTGTACAGAACGAAATTCCCGCACTGATTTGATGTCGTTATCGAATTTTTGCAATAAAAAAAGAGCAGCCTCCACGCCAATGGAAACCGCTCTTTGACAACATATACCTCCGTATAAGCACGGCGATAAAATGTCACCCGCAAGTCTCATTTTATCATAAAACCGTGCTTGTGCATAGGTTTTATTTTTATACCTTTTTTTGAATGGAGTTGATAAAATGCGACGTAAAACAACCGCTCCTGTTGAGAAAATCCTGCTCCGTGTGGCAATTTATATCCGTGTTTCGACCGACAAACAGGTCAAGGACGGAGATTCTATGCGTGACCAATTAGCAACAGGGCAAAAATACATAGACAGTCATGAGAATATGATTCTCGTTGACACATACATTGATGACGGAATCTCCGGACAGAAATTGAAACGAGACGACTTTCAACGCCTCATTGATGATGTCCGTGCAGGTAGAATTGACCTCATTATTTTCACCCGTCTTGACCGTTGGTTCAGAAACCTCCGTCATTATCTGAACACGCAGGACATTCTTGACAAGCACGGTGTTTCATGGACTGCCATTGAGCAGCCTTATTTTGACACCTCAACCCCTCACGGTCGTGCTTTCGTTAATAATTCAATGATATGGGCAGAACTTGAGGCTCAAAATGATTCCGACCGAATCCTCGGCGTGTTCGATGACAAGGTTGACAACGGGGAGGTTCTTTCCGGCTCAACCCCTCTCGGATATAAGATTGTAAATAAACACCTTGTACCGGATGACGACGCTCCGACCGCCGTTGCTATCTTCCAATACTACCGCAAGACTGGAAACTTGAGCATGACACTCCGGTACATGGAGAGCGAGTTCGGACTTGTCCGTTCTGCTGCCAGTCTCAAAAATATGCTCACAAATACGAAATACATCGGTGAGTTTCGTGACAATAAAAATTATTGTCCTGCTATCATCGACCGTGACCTTTTCTTTGATGTGCAGAGACTTCTCAAAATCAACATCAAGAGCGGGAAAAAGCACGATTATATTTTCAGTGGTCTCGTTGTCTGCGATGACTGCGACCATATCATGAGCGGATGTCAGCAACGTGCAGGAGGTCGTGTCCGTGCCGACGGAACACGAATCGTATATAAATACAGTGTGTACCGCTGCCGACAGGGTGTGAACCTGCACCGCTGCCCGAACCGAAAACTTGTATTTGAGACAACCCTTGAAAAGATGCTCCTCGAACGCATCCGTCCGGAACTGGAAAACTATATTGCAGAATACGAGGTTGCAAATCTTCCGGCATTGCGTACCGATGCCAAACGCCGGAGTATTGAGGGAAAAATGCAGAAATTGAAAGACCTATATTTGAACGACCTCATAACAATGGACGAGTTCAAACTTGATAGAGAAAAATTGCTGATGCAGCTTGAGAAAATAAATGCAGAGGATTCCCGACCCGTCAAGGATTTATCGTATTTGAAAAACTTTTTGAAAATGGATTTTGAAAGTGTGTATGATTCTTTGTCTATACCGGAGAGGCGTGAATTGTGGCGTTCCATTGTCAAGGAAATCCGTGTTGACCATGACAAAAACATTCATATTATTTTTTTATGATTGTTATACTACTAACTGAACCCCTCCGGTCGGCTCATCTGCAAATATAATTTCCGGACGATTCACCAGCGCTCTTGCAATTGCTACTCTCTGCTGCTGTCCTCCGGATAACTGATTTGGCAGATTATAAATCCGGTTTTCAATCCCCAGAGTTGCAATGATATCATTTACATACGCTTCATCCACTTTTCTTCCATCCAGCCCCAGTGGCAGTACAATATTTTCCCAGACATTAACAGATGAAACCAGATTAAATGCCTGAAAAACAAATCCGATTTTTCTTCTGCGGAAAACAGCAAGGGCATCTTCCTTCATCCTGTATAAATCTTTCCCGGCTAAAGTAACACTGCCTTTTGTAGGGGTGTCAAGCCCTCCAAGCATATGAAGTAATGTACTTTTACCGGAACCTGACTTTCCGACAATTGCGACAAATTCTCCCTGCTCAATCTGAATGTCCACCTGATTGACCGCTTTGACCTGATTCTCACCCGCGCCATAAAATTTACAAAGCTGCTTGGTTTCTAATATCACACTCATGTGTTGCCTCCTTTTTCATTCTGTAAAGTGTACCTTTTCAACCTACATCCAAATTGTATCAGGATAATCTTTCATTTCACTTTCAAAAAACGAGCAGAAGTCTTACAGAATTGTAAGATTTCTGCCCACTTAAAATTTAACCAACATATGGTAATTGAATCACAAACGTGCTTCCTTTTTTCTTTTTGCCGGAGGTTACCATGATTGTACCTCCGTGTTTTTCGATAATTTCTCTCGATAGAAAAAGTCCGATTCCTGTACCACTCTTTTCCATGACCTTCCTGGAACTTCCTCTGTAAAATCGTTGAAAAATTTTGTGATACTCATTCTGCGGAATACCAATTCCCTGATCCTCAATTTCCATTCTTACAAGATCGTTTCTTTTTTGTAACCGGATAAATATTTTTGAACCATCCGGGCTGTACTTGATTGCATTATCCAGAACATTGATCACAGCTTCACCAAGCCATCTTTTATCCTGCATAACCATGCATGTTTCCAGCTCTTTTGCATAGTCAAAAACGAATTCAATTTCTTTCTCATCCGCTTTTGGATAAGTACAGTTCACAGCAGATATGACAGTATCCATAAGCGGAAGTTTTTTCTTATTAATCTGAATCAGTCCAGTTTCCATCTTGGATATTTCAAGAAGCGACTGCAATAATGTCTCCAGTCCATCCAGAGCACTCCGACAACGGATACGAAACTCCTCCTGTTCTGTGGCACTTAAGTCATTCTGCATCAGCACACTAAAACATGTATCCAAAGCTGCAACCGGTGTCTTTAACTGGTGAGAGATATCAGAAACCATTTCTTTCGTGCTCTCTTTTTCTTCCCGTGCTTCTTCCTTTAGCAACTGAATATGATGTCCGATTGCTTCAAGCTGGTCATTCAATTTTTCCAGTTCTGCTGGATTTTCCGTTTTCAGTAAAGCATCAAATTTATTTTCACGGAATCTGATCAGAATTTCTTCCAACTGGTCTAAAATTTTCTGATGACACGCATCTTCTTTTTTCTTCCAATAAAGTAAAAAAGTCAAAAGAAGCACGCATATCACAGTGCTTACAGCACCGGTCACCATAACCTGATGCCGGAATTGCGAATAAAATGCATTCCCTTTATTCCCCCAGTATCCATATTGCTTCAATAATCGCCTTCCCTGTTCGTTAGTTTCAATATCCTTATCCTTAAGCAATTCCGAAACAGCATCCAGCCCGGAAAATTCTTCCTTTGCAGCAATCTCTGTCATAAGATTCATTTTATATTTATAATCTTCATAAAACACATACGTGGTAAAGCAATTTAATATTGCAAACAATAATATGACAGGTAATACCAAGGAGAGCACTACTGTAATCTTCTTGCGATATCTCTTTGTCACTGCCTTACCTCCTGATTCCATATATACCCAAGACCTCTGATATTCTTTATATAGACCGGTGCAGCCGGATTGTCTTCGATTTTCTCACGGAGTCTTCTGATATTGACAGCGATTGTATTTTCATCCACAAAATCCCCTTCCAGATCAAACACATTTTCCAATATTTGTGTTTTTGAAAGAATCTGTTTCGGATTCTGAAGAAAAAAAGTCAGCATTTTCAACTCCGTTTTTGTCAGACTGATTTCACGACTCTTTATCAGGACTTTCATTTCTCCTGCGATAAATACGATATCTCCCGAAATCATCTTTCCGGCTTCCGTTTTCTCCTGTCTACGGCGGAAATGTGCTTCTATTTTCAAAAGAAGTACCGAAAGACTAAACGGCTTTGTAATATAATCATCTGCCCCTGCTTCATATCCCATGACCTGATCCATCTCCTGATCTAGTGCTGTAAGACAAATAATGTATGTATTATAATTGCATCTCATCCACCTTACAAATTCCAGTCCATTCCCATCCGGAAGATTCACATCACAAATGGTAACATCCACATTATTATCACTTGCAATTCTTTTCGCTTTTTTCACTGATTCTGCTGAAAAAACCTCATATCCGGATTTTTTCAGTGAGAATGTAATTCCACGATTTAAATTTTCATCATCTTCAACCACGAGTATACCTGGCATAGCATATGCACCTCTCTTTATTAACTATTTCTCCTCTTCGTTAAGACCTAGTTCATTACCTCTGTCAATTCCGATTTTTTCTTCACTTTATTTTACCATAGTGTTTTCTAAAGTGCTATTCCAATATATACAAAAGTGTAAATGAACGATCTTATCGCCCTTTCATACTTACGCACATACCATATTTTTCAATACAATTTCTTCTGCACTGAATTTTATGATGTGGGTGTCAAAAGTCCCCAACTATGATGCCTACGGATTGTTCCGTGCGTTGCACTCCCACAATCCTTTCTACGCTCCGCTTCAAAATTTAATGCTTCTTTCTTAGTGCGAAATCCCCTTTTTACTTTTCGCTTTTTGGCTCCTGTCCAGTCCTCATAATAAAATGAAACATACCAGGTTCCTCTTTCTTCATCTTTGTATGCTACCATACTTTCTCGCCCCCTTTACATTGCAATCTGGGAATATCCATAAAATTTTGTTTCCCAGTAGGGACGTGGAATCCGAAATCCAAAACCGGATCAGTTAGAAAAGATAGCAACTGCACTGGGATTAAATGTAAGTGTTTTTCTAGATTTTAATATTGAAACAGTCGGAGATGTACTCTCCCTGTTGTTTTCTATTGATAATTCAGTGAACCTCTCACTTGCAGAAACACCTGATCAGAAGGTTTCACTGACGTTTGATAATCCTACAATGCAGGACTTTTTCAGGAAATGGTGTCAATTTAAAAACGTCTATGAAAAGGAAAAAGCTGAAATATTAACTATTGAAGATGAAGATAAAAGACAAGCAGAACTGGATAAGTTGAACGCTACTCAGGAAGAATGGAAACTGCGTGCTATGGGAACTACGATAGATTGTCATACTATTGTTAAAAAGGGCACTGAGGGGAATTGCTTATCATTCCATGCTACCATTACACCATATCGCCGCAAATACCCAGACCTACTAATAAGATTTCTTTTTTCATAATATCAATTCCTTTCCTGACTGTTATAATCAAAACATGGGTGCTATCATAACGGTAGGCGGTTAGTCCTTCAACAGAGGGTTGCAGAGTGCCAGTGGCACTCGTTTTGCAACGACCGAAGTGAAACGGAGACCTGTGACCCTCTGATTACATAGAAACTCGAAAGAGAATCCACTGGAAAGGAGGGGTAAGCCATGAGTATTGTTGATTTTATAGCAGTAGTGAGCTTCGGCTTAACCTGCTTTGGTCTTGGATATACCTTTGGCAAGAATAATACTAAACCACAAAAATAGCCGCCCTGGTCTGGTAAACTAAGCGGCAATTTTTGTCAAAACATATATCGGACTAACCGTCTATCGATAGCACTCTTTTTCTATAATCATATTAGCACGCATGTGCAGAAACGTCAAAAAATTTTTATTCTACTTTTTGAAGTTTTGACATATCCAATCCATGCCGGATCATCATCAGAATATCCCATTTTTAATTCTATGTACATTAAATTGTTAATCATTCTTATTCTCTCCTGATTCCAAATTTTGCAACATCTCAACAAACTGGAAGCTGTAAACCTGATTGTTCCTAAATTAACTGTGGCATACCATTGATAAACATATGCCATGCCTGTCATTTTTCGCACTAAGTTTCCATCCGTGCATTTCAACGATTTCTTTTGAGAGGGCAAGCCCTATTCCGCTGTTTCCGTTTTGTCCCGTATAAAAACGTTCAAACATATGGGAAAAATCCTCTGTGCTAAGTTCTCCTCCATCGTTCCAGATGGAAAGAACTTGATTTTTCCACGATATTTCGATTTGACTACACGCATATTTTACGGAATTAGTTATCAGGTTAGCAACAGCATGTTCCAGCTTCTCCGGGTCTCCGTTGACATATCCTTCGTCCAGTTCTAACGATACTGAAAGGTTTCGCCTGTTCACAATTCCTTCAAGCGGCATCAAAATATCTTGAACCAGTGATGCCATTTCTATTGGTTCACACTTTAATGGTTCCGTACCGCTTTCCATTTTTGATAAATACAGGATATCCTCAATAAGTTTACTCATACGCTCCGTCTGAGACACTATCATTCTGCCCGCTTGAGAATAATCGGTAATGACTCCCATTTCAATCTCCTCCGCATATCCGCAAATTGCCATAAGCGGGGTTTTTAATTCGTGAGATGTATTTTCAAAAAAGGTCTTCTGAGCTTTGTCATTTTGTTCAAGTTTTTTCCCGAGAAAATATCCAATGGCAGCACCGAGAGCGGCAATGACAAAAGCATCCAGCAAAACACCAAAACTGATTTCTTTTACGAGTTCTGGTTCGCCGGTAACATCCACATAAGCAAGTAATCTCTCATTGCCGTCTTCGTAATACTCTGTTCTGGCTTTCATATAATAAGTTGCTTCGTTAATTTTTGCCCTTTGCATTTCATCAGACGGGTGTGTTTCATACCAGTCAATAAGTTTCTTCTCTTTGGGTGTCAGAATCTGATATATGTCATCCCTGTTTTCTGAATCTGCCCCCATATATACAAGTGAGGCATAATATAAAGAGCCCGTATCATTTTCAGATTCGTAATTCAAATATTCGTCTGAATCCAAAGTAAAAACGTTTTTAATTGCATTCTCAGCTCTCAGCTCTATTTTTTTATTAAAAACTATGTTCAGAATCAGCAGGCTCAAAAGCATGGCTGCCATAACGGCGGAACCTGTAAGTGTGGCAATTTTATAACGTGTCTTATTCATTACAATCCTCCAGTTTATAGCCATAGCCCCAGACAGCACTAATGCGAACTTTGCTGCCTGCGGTCTTCATTTTCTGCCTGACTCTTCTTACTGTCTCATCGACAACTCTGGTTTCTATCTCCGTAGAATCTATTCCCCATACTTTGTCGAGAATTTCATTCCGGGGGATTGCCGTTCCACCATGTTCCATAAGACATCCCAGAAGCGAAAATTCTGTCATAGTCAGACCAATATCATGCTCTTTCACAATGGCATTATGCTTCTCCCATGAAAAACACACATCACCAAAGGAAATATCTGCCTTTACCGGTATATTCATTTCAACTCTTCGGAACAACGCATTTACCCGGACAACAAGAAGTGACGGCGAAAATGGCTTAATCAGATAGTCATCCCCTCCATACATAAATCCCTTCATATGGTCAGACTCTGAATCCTTTGCCGTCAAAATAATAATAGGAACTGATGATATTGTCCTTAGCTTTTTACATATGGAAAGACCGTCTGAACCCGGCATCATAATATCAAGAATAACAAGATCACAGGGCTTCTCCTGAAAAGCAGAAAAGAGTGTATCACCATTCTTGTATGCTATTACCTCATATCCGGCATTGGATAAAAATTCTGTGAGTATTTCTCGTATATCCTGTTCATCATCTGCCAAATAAATTTTTTTTGCCATATCTTTAATCCCACATGAGGGGAGTCCCTCAGAAATTCTGTGAGATTCCCCATATTATATCTTTCAAAATCAGTATATCTGTATTTTAGTTCCACTCTGCTTTCGCTTCAAGAGCGATTGCCTGTGCCTCCAAAGCATCAATCTCATCTGAATACTTCGCATAGCGAGAAGCAAATTCCTCTTCCGAGAGGTTATCAGAGCCGTTATAAATATTGTCATAGATTGCATTAATTTTATCGTAAATACTGTTAAGCTGATTGACTTCATCTTCGCTCAAATTTCCATAGTATCCCGCTTTCTTTTCAAGCGTTTCAATCTGTGCGTTCAGTGATGTAATCTCGTCATCATACTTTGCATAGCGGGCTTCGATCTCATCGTCTGAAAGATCATCGTCCGTCCACACTTCCGCATCAATTTCTTCGATTCTTTCATATGCTTTCTGAAGCTGTTCTGCTTCCTCTGCGGTGAGCTTGCCTGTATCGTACAGAGCATTACACTCATCCTCGGAATATTCATATTCCTCGTTGTCGATCCCCCCGGCTTTTTTATCAAGCTCCTCAAGGCGATCCATGAGGGTATCGGTTTCATCCTGATACTGATCGTATCTGGCATAGATATCTTCATCAGAAAGACCATCTGCATCTTTCATTACCTCTTTGTCGATAGCGTCAAGTCGGTCATAAATGGAGTTAAACTCTTCAATCTCCTTCTGAGTGAGAGAACCATAATCTACATTTGTTTGTGTTACCTCTGATGTAGTCACTGTCTCCTCCAGTGTCTCATCCAGTGTCTCCTTCTGGGCAGCCATGGCAGGAATACCTGCGGATGTAGTCATTGCTGCTGCAAGTGCTATTACCATTCCTCTTTTGAATAATCTGTTCATCATTTTAGTTCCTCCTGATTTTTTATTTACCGGTTGTTCGGTATGGCTAAAGTATAGCTCAGGCAAATGTAAAAATATCCTTAGAACAGTCATGAAAATGTCAAGAAAGTGTAACAGCACAAGATTTTCCATAAACCATATTTACTCTCGCCTCTTAAGGGTTACAATCTTTTTTCAAATACCAACAATTTTTCTAAATCTGCAATTCCGATTTACCTTCACCTTATTTTACCATAGTGCTTTCTAAAATGCTATTCTAATATATACAAAAGTGTAAAAGAGCGATCTCTTCTCTCACACTCACACATAAAGGAATTGAAGCACTGGATTTTGAGACACGAATCCGTAAACGAGATGAACTTTTAACACAGAAATTTTCCAATAACGAACAGAAATAGTATCATAACAGTATCACAGGCAGATATGCGAAGGTTTTCATTTTCTTCCCATACCTGCCTGTTTTTAATTTATTCGCTATTCTTTACAACCTTATTTTAGTCTTTTACTCAACAGAAAAACCCCGGAAACCTTACGGTTCCGGGGTATCTTACGCTTGGACACAATGTACCTTACGGTACTCAATATATATTAATCAGTGATTACTCGATGATTGTAGCAACACGTCCTGATCCTACAGTACGTCCACCTTCACGATACTTTAATCCCGTTTTATCTCATATTTTTTATGGTTTTCTCTCCAAAATATAGTGAAAAACGGCTGATTTACACCATGTATTTTTATTCGCCTGATTTCTTGGCACCGTTTTGGCACCGGAAAATACTCAAAAAATTTTCTTCTACAGTTGCTGGATTCTGCTCTGCCAATTTTATATTGCACCGACAGTTTCAGACTGTTATAATCAGAACATGGGTGCTACCATAACGGTAGGCGGTTAGTCCTTCTCCAGAGGGACTGTGACCCTCTGATTACATAGAAACCTGTAAAGGAATCCAGTGGAAAGGAGGGCTAAGCCAATGAGTATTGTGGACTTCATAGCAGTAGTGAGCTTCGGCTTAACCTGCTTTAGTATCGGATATACATTAGGCAAAGATAATCATAAACCACAAAAATAACCGCCCCAGCCTGCAAACTGAACGGTTATTTTTGTAATCAATAAGTATGTGGACTAACCGTCTATCGGTAGCACTCTTTTTCTATAATCATATTAGCACGCATCTGTGGAAATGTCAAAAATTTTCTTCTTTCTCAACTACATCTATTTCCATACATTTTTACAACCTATTTCAAGTGTTCCTCAAAAATTGATTCGAGTTTCTTATTCCCCCTCAAGAATTCATACTCTTTCTTATTTTCAATTTCCGAATACAATTCACGAACAAAATTTTTTCCAAGTCCCGAAAAAGCTTTTCCCTGTGCAGTATCTTCATACCTGTAATACAAAGGGGATTGTGTCATATTCCAAGGCTTCTGTGATTCACTTAATAATCGCTTAATTAACTGGATACATTTTTCTACATCTTTTCGATATCCAGCAATCAGCAGATATGGAACTGTGTTGCCATAATTCCATAGTCCAAACAATGATATCATGTGATCTGTAATCTCAGCAATTTTCTCTGCTTTATCATGATTTCCTGTCTCTTCTTCCATTTCTATTAACTTATACAAGTAGCTTTGGATATTGATAACTGCCTGTAGCAATTTCCCTTCTAAGAATAATGCAGCAGTATCTGTTCCTTCCTGATGTGCTAATACACTTGTTTTCATAATCGTTGCATCAATTACAGTATCAGGAATTTTTTTCAAAAGGGCATTTGCTTCTTCATATTTCTCCATTTGGACATATTTTGTTGCAAGTATAAAAACGCTTGAATTTCTCACTCTTTCATCCTGACTATCTGCTGTTCGTTCCAGCCACTCAATAATAGCTGTATTATATTCCATTCGTTCTTCGTCATTAAGATCTGACAAAGTCAAAGATCCGTTCAGAACGGTTGCGATCGTATATATTAATAAGTCGCAATGAGGATACTCCTGTATTTTACGAGATGCCATCTCGAAAGCCTCTGTAAAGCTGTCCAATGAAACTTCCGAAAGTTCATTCACAAATTGTCCAATCTCTTTTTCTGTCAATTCTTCATGAAACGAAAACAATTCATTCATATCAATTTTCAATAGTCGTGCCAAAGCTGGAAGTAATGAGATATCGGGATATGTATTTCCCTTTTCCCATTTATTTACCGCTGGAGTAGAAACACCCAGATAATTTGCCACCTGTTCTTGTGTTAATCCCGCAGTTTTTCGATAGTTTTTTATCTGCTCACCAATACGCATTGTTCACACCTCCTGTCCTTATTTCCATTATAGCGTTCCCAATACATGTTTACAATTGAGCCTTTGTTTACTTATTACTTTCTTTTTTTAACTTTCAATTAATTTTCTCTAATATTTATATCATCAGCAACAAACTGCCCACAAGTTTAAGAACGGGCTACTAACCCTCAAACGACAGTGTATTACATTGCATCAACTAAACCAACCTTGTTATCCTGAATCACCACTCCTTCATCTTCGCTTCATGCCTATTTTTCATAATTTGCAACTGGTATATAATGACAGGGATTAGAAAAATCACAGCAACTATGCCTAAAATAACAGACCGATTTACAGTAGCAAATACCGCGAGCATAAGCATTAATAAAAGCCAGGGATTTCGCAAATTACTGTAATAATTTGCCCTATCTTCATAGGACGTATGAAGGTCAAAAGGTTTTCCATCATTTTCTTTTTCTACAATCAGCAATTCCCTGTTAAATGTTGTAGTGTTTGTTGCAACACGACCGCCAATTTCAGCCCACGGACGCCAGCGAACTTTACCAACAGAATAATTAAGATTGATATTTTTATAGAATACGGAATATCCCATTTCTTCCAAGAAATCATGGTAATCTTCAGCATTAGCTTTTGATTTTTGTCCTATAAACTCCACGCAATATTGAACTTGACCTGGCTTACATTTTTCAAATTCATAGAGTAATTTTCCCGTTCGAATAAGGCGATAACCTTTTTCAGCCATCTTATTCAGCCAGTTTTTCTGTACCGTTAATAGCCCACCAAAAAAACGATAACACTTTTTGCTCATAGTGTACCTCCTACAATTCCGCTTGCAATACCTACAAGTTCACGAAGTCTGATAAGTTCTTTTTCAGCTATCTCCTTTCCTTTTACAGTGATAAGATACTCTTTTTTTCTACCTTCACTATCTCCGAAAAGCTCAATCCATCCCTTTTCCAGCATTGAATTTAATGCACCATATAAAGTGCCTGCTCCCAATGAAAGCCGCCCACCTGTTTTTTCTTCAATGAACTGCATGACAGCATATCCGTGTTTAGGTGAATAGAGTGAAAGCAAAATATAGAATGTCACTTCTGTGAGTGCACCACTTTTCACATTATCCCTCATGGCATTCCCTCCTTATTACGGTTACTGTAATAACTATATCAGTAACCGTAATAAAAATCAAGAGATGTGAAATAAATCTTAATAAGCCGGATAGTATTATGCTTTTCCTGTTCAGTCCTTTACAAACAATACTTATATATAAAGTATTTCTCTCAACACCATTTCTTCTGCACTAGCTTTTATATTATTCATCAGTCTAACCCACTTCGTCCGATTCTGTACCTTTAATTCTTCAGTTACGCCCTGTTTTTCTGCCATCTGTTCCATAAGCATTTCCACCTGCTCTCTGCTCTCCTGATCAATTTGATTCAGGTGTTCCGTCAGCTTTCCAGTCAACAACAAATATTGATATTTTGCTAATCTGTGTTCCTTCAGAAACTGTTTCCTCAGCATTCCATATTTCCCATATATCGGTTCTTCTTCATTCAATACCAAATCCGGCAAATAATAATCTCCATGCAAAGTATAGCTTAATCCGTTCTTTTCATCATAAATGTGTGTTTCCATAATCTTATCTCTCCATTTCTCTGTTTTTTGATTTAGTTTTCTTACGCTGCTGATTCTCCATCTCGCTTTTTTTCATTCCCCATGCCAATCTTTCATGAATATTTCCCTTCGGCATTTGTTCCATCCGTCGCTTTTCTTCCAGGACTTTCTCGTTTTGAATATCCTGCTGTACTGCTGTATCTACAGTTTCTATTCCAAGAACACGCACAACACGATCATACCTATCAGAAACACCTTGTAATATATCTTTTTCTTCTGACAATTTCTGATTATCTTTACGTATATCATCCAGTTCTCTCTGAATAGCATTATATTTTTGTTTCACCTTTTGATATTTTCTCTTCCAACCTTCCACCTCTTTCGTGAGTTCTTTAACCTGAGCCGCCATTACAGCAACCTTATTCTTTATTTGAAGAAACAGTGGTTTAATTTTTTTATCTCGATAGGTTACTGCCCGTTCTAGCGTGCCCGCCTCCGGCAGTAACATTTTAACCGTTCCATATTCTTTGATTTCTTTGCTCACACTATCCATAATCGGTTGTAGCTGTTCTCTGCGATCTTCCAGGCTTTTTAGTTCTTTTTCTGCGCTCCCTGCCTTTTGTTCTGCTTCTTGCTTCGCCTTGATTGCCTGTTCCTTATCGTCTTTTAAATTCTGGATATCTGCTCTGGATTCTGCAATTTGTGCTGTTAATTCTTCTTTTTCAGCAGTTAGATGCTCTTTCTCCTGCTCCAATTCCTGTACTTCCTTTTTCCGTTCTTTTTTCTTGAAGTTATAGACATCCAGATGTTCCTCATGAGTACCTTTCTGTTCCCATTCAATTCCATACTGCTTTGCAGTCTCTGCCAGAACTTCTTTTTCATGATTTATCCACTGATTCAGTTCCGTATCATGCTTATTTCCACCTTGAAATCCAAGACTTTTTAATGCCTGTTTCAGTGAAACTCTGGTATCCATTCCTTTTCCTTTCCAGTCCGTCACATAAGGAATAAAGTCAATATGGAGATGTGGAGTAGCCTCATCCTGATGCAGATAGCAACTAAATACCCGAAGTGTCGGATTCCGTTTCTGGAAATCTTTTACATACTCATCCAGTACGTTTACAGCCAGATCTCCTGCTTCTGTTCCAACAGCCATATCTTCTCGGTTTCCAATCTGGAAAATCACTTCATGGAACAACTTTTCCTGTTTTCCTTGGCGAATCTTTTCATAATAATTTGTAATCTGCCGATCTTTTCTTTTCCCGACATTATACCGTTCTACAGCTTCATCAAACAGCTCTTTATAGACTTCTTTCAGATTCTCATTCCGGTAACAAATATTTAATTGCACTCTGTCTGGATCAACATTTTCTGCTATAAAATCTCGTCTGTTATGAGCCAGAGACCCTGTCCCGATCATACCACTGATTGTTCGTTTCATCGTCATATTCCTCACCCCGCTTTCTAAAACCAGTGCCAGACATGGCACATAAATTTGTATCTTTGCCAGCTATAGTATAAAAAGAAATATTCGCCGGATACGGCGGTTTTGTTACTTTTGTCAAAAGTAACGCAAAAGCACTTTCGACAGCCGTACCGTCCATCAAAAGTACCCTTGCGCCCTCCGGGGGTACAGAGACCTTTACTCCGGTATCCTTGCCCGAATATATTCCAAATCACCACAATACGGTGTCCCTACAAGATACCATTCTCTTGCAGGATTCATTTCCATTCTGGTCTGAAACCATTCATCATCAAGCAACACTTCCAGGTATTCTCCACAGTGAAATCCTGTATCAATCCATAGATCTGATGATAATAATCCATATCTTTTGTTATAACTGTTATATCCTAATCTTCCTTCTCTCATTGTGCCAATCTCCTTTCATCTACCGTTTCCGCAGGGGCGCCCTGAATCAGGGCTCCCTTTTGAAAATTCTCTTCTACGCCAGTCAACTCCCGACTACACCTTACCAACATTCTCCTTATCTGCTATCTACAGGTGCGTGACACGCTCCTGTAATAAAGTGTTCAGAAAGAACCTTTACCATCGAAAGTTCTCCGGTATTCCCCGTCTGTCCAGATATTCCTGCCGGAACTTTTCTCTTTCTTCTTCCGTTGGTGCTGTTTTGGATTTGCTGTATACTTCACGATTCACCATTGCATCCAGTTTTTTCTCCAATCCCAACCGGATTATTTCTTCACCATCGTAGTTATCCATCAAAAAATATTGCAAGAGCTGAAAGAATAACTCGTATGGAATCTGTACACTTTTATTTTGCATCTGTTCTCCTTTCAAGGTAGCAAGATTCCCTCTTCTTAAGAAATGGTAATCTTGCCATCTTCCATTTTTATTCTGGCAACATCCAATACCATTGCTTTCCACGTTTTACGGAATCAATTTCAAGTTCCCGTTTGGCGTTCCATAGCGTTTTACTTTTGATTCCTCTGGCTTCTGCTTCTTCTGCAATTTTCTTCTGAGTCATTCCTCCATTTGCCAGTATCTCAAGGAGAAATTCTTTTGCTTTCCGACTTTTCTGTCCTCTTCCGTCTCCATTAAGAAGTTCATCGGCACTGATATCATATTCTCCAATCCATTCAAACCCATTATTCTTATCCAGTCTGAATGCAATGGACGTTCCTTCCGGTGCAAGAGAACTCTTCGTATGACATACCACTCTTACTTCCGGTTCATCTTTCACTCGCCCGACAATCAAAACACTTCTTGCAGCAGCCTGAAAATCAATGGAGCCAAGTCCTCGATAAGAAGATTTGCCGTTGCTGTTTTTGTTCATATGACCGATTAAAATGACTGCACAGTGATATTTTTCTGACAGCACTGCGATACGCTTCATCAGTGGTCTGATCTCATTTGCCCTGTGCATATCTACGTCCGCTCCCAGAAAGCCCTGTATCGGATCAAGAACAACCATTTTTGCTTTTGTCTGCACGATTGCTTCTTCCAATCTGACATCTGCCATTGTCAGTGGCTGGTCACTGTCATCAATCACCAGCACCTTTGAACAATCTGCACCTGCAGCAAGTAATCTGGGTTTGATAGTATCTCCAAGTCCATCTTCTGCTGTCTGATAGATTACATTTACAGGTGACACAGAAGACTGTTCCTGCATATTATCTTCAGCATCTAAATCTTCATTCTCACTATCGACTTCATCACTTCGTTTTTCTTTTGTTTTCGTTGTATCAGTAACAGGAAGAATCGGCTCTCCTCTGGTCAGTTTTGCAATAATCTGAAGTACCATCGTTGTCTTGCCTTCTCCTGGATCTCCCTGTATAATGGTCACTTTTCCATAAGGAATAAACGGATAAAGCAGCCATTCTACCTGTTCCACCTCTACTGAATCCATATTGATCAGTTTCAGTTTTGGTTCTATTCTACAATTCTCAATTTTATTTTTTTCATTCATATTCATTCCATCATCTCCTCCTGCCCTTCCGGGCAAGTCTCTGATGAACAGATATTCGGGAATTGTCGTATTTCCCGATTCGTGATATACTGAATCTGCCAAGATGGTATATCAGTGAATCTGATTATCAGAGAACTTGCTCAGATTATTTATCTGGGCTTTTTCTTTTGCCTTTTCAACATTCATCTCTTTCTTCTCCCAATCCGGTAACAGCATTTCCATTTTCATTATCCAGAAGATTTGCAATCTTTCTCTGCTGATTTGGATAAAGATGTCCATAAGTGTTCAATGTGATACGAATATCTTTATGACCTAATCTGTCCCGAATCAATAACGGTTCCACACCTTTCTCAATAAGATAAGCCACATGGCTGTGCCTGATATCATGCACTCGAATTTTCTTCACTCCTGCCAGCTCAATCTGCCGTTTCATCTTATGCTGTACCGCTTCCTGAACAACCGGAAATAATCTTTCTGTATCCGGCATTCCGTAATGACCATCTACAAATTCCTTAATTTCCTCTTTCAGAAATTCCGGAATTTCGATTGTCCGAAAGGACTGTTTTGTTTTCGGTTCTGTGATAATATCCTGCATTCCTGTCCGGTAATAAGTCTTATTGATACTAAGCTGATTCTTTTCAAAATTGATATCAGCTTTTGTAATCGCAAGCAGCTCCCCGATCCTGCATCCAGTCCAGAACAGCATCTCAAACATAAGATAATATCTTGTTCCCGGCTCCATTGTCTGTATAAACTGTTTGTACTCGTCCAGTGTCCAGAAGTTCAAACTTCTTGAATCTGAATTTCCCATTCGTTTCACTTTCTTGCATGGATTAACCGGCAAGTCATAGATTTTAGCTGCATGTGTAAACAGACTGGTCAACTGATTCTGAATCATTCTCAGATAAGAATCTGAATAGCCTTTTTTCTGAATTTCATTCTGCCACTGAATAATCTGTGAAGCCTTGATTTCACTCATCATCTGATTTCCGAAGTATGGAACGATATGCTGTTGCATCATATATCTTTTATTTTTGATTGTTCGATCTTTCAGATCATTTTGTTTGTCTGAAAAATAAATCTCAATAAAATCGCTCAGCTTCATATCCATACTTCGCTCATTGCTCAACTTTTTGCTTCGTTCAAACTCCAATGCTTCTCGCTTTGTTTCAAATCCACGCTTTCTGCGTTTTTTCTTCTCACCCATGACATTTGTCTCAAACCACTGGGCTGTCCATTTTTTTGTGTCTTTTTCTCTGTAAGCCATATTGATCCTCCCTAATTTCCTGCTATTTCATAGCCATACATCTTTTTTGCCCAAAACGCCTTTGGTATTCTGCCAGCCATCGTAATATATCCCTGTGCAGATAATTCTTTATTCATAGCTTTCACCAGTTTATAGGCATGAGATTTTGAGCAGTTTAATTCCTGTGCCACTTCATCAGCACTCATCATATAATTGTAACTTGCCATATTGCCTCCTCCTTTCCTCTCCAGATATAGAATACGTTTACTGTATTTCTATATCTGTACGATTTTCGTAAATTGATAATATCATGTATTTCTATCGTTGTCAATATTTCGTAAACACATTTTTACGAACTTCGTACACTATTTTTTCTTTATTTTATTCCACGTCTGTGTTATGATATTTTATAGATTTATGTTTTTCGTAATTTTCTAATATATGAAAAAGGAGGATTCTATGGGTGACGGTAAAAATTTAAAGAAATATCTTGATGAAAAAGGCACAAATGTCCGCAAAATTGCAAAGGCAACCGGAATCAGTGCTACAACCTTATATTCAATTATTCAAAAAGATTCCAATATTCGATTTGATTTTGCATTAAGACTTGCGAATGAATTGCAAATTGATGTGAATGAGATATGTTCTGCCAGTCCATTTTCTGGCACAATTAAGGAAGAAGAGATTTATCCTACACTTCCAGACGGTTTGAACGGAGCATTAGATGCAAGTCGTGTAAAGACTTACTTAAAAAATTCCATGTATCCGCTGATGTACCTTTTCGGTAAGAACAGTATGCCTGATGTAGATAATCTGCTTACATCATTCTATCAGCTTGATGATGAAGCCAGACAAGAGGTTGTGGAAACAATACGTCTGAAGCTGCAATATCATCGTGATCCGGAACGTGCTGAACAGATCAAACAGATCAAAGGCTGGTAAAAAAATTACTCCTGTGAATAGCAAACATTCGCAGGAGTTTCTTTTTGGCACCGTTTTGGCACCGCTAGCCTTATTTTTCAATTTTAAATTTATCCGTATTTCATCTTGCTGATAAATATTTCACTGTTTCTAATCTGATAAATTTACGAACAATTCTTTTCTTAGAGTACAGAAAAACCCCGGAAACCTTGCGGTTCCGGGGTATCTTACGTTTGGACACAACGTTATCTTACGATAACAAATCTATATTCAGATTGTATTACTCGATGATTGTAGCAACACGTCCTGATCCTACAGTACGTCCACCTTCACGGATAGCGAATGTAAGACCCTGCTCCATAGCGATTGGGTGGATCAGTTCGATTGTCATTTCTACGTTATCACCAGGCATGCACATTTCTGTACCTTCTGGCAGGTTGATAACACCTGTTACGTCAGTTGTTCTGAAGTAGAACTGCGGACGATAGTTGTTGAAGAATGGTGTATGACGGCCACCTTCATCTTTTGTCAGAACGTAAACCTGAGCTGTGAATTTTGTATGGCATGTTACTGTACCTGGTTTTGTAAGAACCTGACCTCTTTCGATGTCTTCTCTTTTGATACCACGCAGCAGAGCACCGATGTTATCACCAGCCTGAGCTTCGTCCAGGAGTTTACGGAACATTTCGATACCAGTTACAGTTGTTTTCTGAACTTCTTCTTTGATACCGATGATTTCTACTTCTTCGTTCAGATGCAGAACACCACGCTCTACTCTACCAGTTGCAACAGTACCACGACCTGTGATTGTGAATACGTCCTCTACTGGCATCAGGAACGGCTGATCTGTAGCACGCTGAGGATCTGGGATCCAGCTGTCAACAGCATCCATCAGTTCCATGATCTTGTCGCCCCATGGGCCGTTCGGATCTTCCAGAGCTTTCAGAGCAGAACCCTGGATGATTGGTGTATCATCGCCTGGGAACTCATACTCGTTCAGCAGCTCACGGATTTCCATGTCTACCAGTTCAAGCAGTTCTTCGTCGTCTACCATATCGCATTTGTTCATGAATACTACGATGTAAGGTACACCTACCTGACGAGACAGCAGGATGTGCTCTTTTGTCTGAGCCATAACACCATCAGTAGCAGCAACAACCAGGATAGCACCATCCATCTGAGCTGCACCAGTGATCATGTTTTTAACGTAGTCAGCATGTCCCGGGCAGTCAACGTGTGCGTAATGTCTCTTCTCTGTTTCATACTCAACGTGAGCTGTAGAGATTGTGATACCACGTTCTCTTTCTTCCGGAGCTTTATCGATGTTTTCGAAATCTACTGCTGCGTTACCTGCAACTCTAGCTGCCAGTGTTTTTGTGATAGCTGCTGTCAGAGTTGTTTTACCATGGTCAACGTGTCCAATGGTACCAATATTACAATGCGGTTTGGTTCTCTCAAATTTAGCTTTTGCCATTTTGAATGTCCTCCTTGAAATAATAGCCGTATTGGCTTACCTTTATTTTCTTTATATACATAGGCTATTTACGATTATATTTCAAATCCAGGATATTTTCAAGCCTAATTTACCTGTTTTTATGACTTTTATGGCAGTTTGACCAGATTCTTCTCCGGGATTTTTCCAAAAGAAGAATCTTTGCCAAACCTTTGTCCTATTTTATCTTATTTTGCTTTTGCACTCAGTACTTTTTCCTGTACAGACTTCGGTACCTGCTCATATTTTTCGAAGAACATAGAGTAGTTACCACGTCCCTGTGTCTTGGAACGAAGGTCTGTAGAGTATCCGAACATCTCAGCCAGCGGTACATAACCTTTAACCATCTTACCGCCACCGATATCTTCCATACCTTCGATACGACCACGTCTGGAGTTGATATCACCGATTACATCGCCCATGTATTCTTCAGGCATGGTAACTTCAACTTTCATGATCGGCTCAAGCAGTACCGGATTACCTTTCTTCATAGCATCCTTGAATGCCATGGAACCAGCGATATGGAATGCCATTTCACTGGAATCGACTTCGTGGTAAGATCCGTCGTATACATTTGCATGTACACCCAGTACCGGGAATCCGCCCAGGATACCAGCTTTTGCTGCTTCTTCGATACCTTCTCCTACTGCCGGGATGTATTCCTTCGGAATAGCACCACCAACAACGGTAGATTCGAACTTGAATGTCTCTTCGCCGTTCGGATCCATCGGCTCGAATTTAACTTTACAGTGACCGTACTGTCCACGACCACCAGACTGTTTTGCATACTTGCTGTCTACATCTACAGGTTTTGTAAATGTCTCTTTGTAAGCAACCTGAGGAGCACCTACGTTTGCTTCTACTTTAAACTCACGAAGCAGACGGTCTACGATGATTTCCAGATGCAGCTCACCCATACCAGCGATGATTGTCTGACCAGTCTCCTGATTTGTATGAGCACGGAATGTCGGGTCCTCTTCAGCCAGTTTTGCAAGAGCCTCACCCATCTTGCCCTGACCTGCTTTGGTCTTCGGCTCGATTGCCAGCTCGATAACTGGCTCTGGGAATTCCATAGACTCCAGAATAACCGGATGCTGTTCGTCACAGATAGTATCACCTGTTGTTGTAAATTTGAAACCTACTGCTGCTGCAATATCACCAGAGTAAACTTTATCAAGCTCTGCTCTCTTGTTTGCATGCATCTGCAGGATACGTCCTACACGCTCTTTTTTATTCTTTGTTGCATTCAGTACGTAAGAACCGGAGTTCATAGTACCTGAGTACACACGGAAGAATGCCAGCTTACCTACGAACGGGTCAGCCATGATCTTGAATGCCAGAGCGGAGAACGGTTCTTCGTCTGAAGAATGTCTTACTACTTCGTTGCCATCTTCGTCAACACCTGTAATAGCCGGGATATCGGTTGGTGCAGGCATGAAATCAATGATAGCATCCAGAAGTTTCTGAACACCTTTGTTTCTGTAAGCAGTACCACAGCATACAGGAATTGCCTGACATTCGCAGGTTCCTTTACGCAGTGCAGCTTTCAGTGCGTCGATGGATGGTTCTTCACCTTCCAGATATTCCATCATCAGGTCATCATCCAGCTCGCAGATTTTCTCGATCAGTTCTGTATGATACAGTTCTGCGTCGTCTTTCATATCTTCCGGGATATCTGTGATTGAGATATCTTCACCCTTTTCATCGTTATAGATGTAAGCTTTCATCTCAAACAGATCGATGATTCCCTTAAATTCATCTTCTTTGCCGATTGGCAGCTGCAGGCAGATTGCGTTTTTACCAAGTCTTGTACGAATCTGATCAACAGCGTTGTAGAAATCTGCACCTAAGATATCCATCTTGTTGATGAATGCCATACGCGGTACATTGTAAGTGTCAGCCTGACGCCATACGTTTTCAGACTGAGGTTCTACACCACCCTTTGCACAGAACACGCCGACAGCGCCGTCCAGTACACGAAGGGAACGTTCAACCTCTACTGTAAAGTCAACGTGACCCGGGGTATCAATGATATTGATACGATATTCCTGTGCACCTTTTTTCGGTTTGCACTGTTCCTGCGGAGTCCAATGACAGGTAGTTGCGGCTGAAGTAATTGTGATACCTCTTTCCTGTTCCTGCTCCATCCAGTCCATGGTAGCAGTACCTTCGTGAGTATCACCGATTTTATAGTTTACACCAGTATAATACAGGATACGCTCTGTCAGTGTTGTTTTACCAGCATCGATATGAGCCATGATACCAATATTTCTGGTTCTCTCCAATGGATATTCTCTTCCAGCCAAGGTTTTTCTCCTCCTTAGAATCTGTAATGAGCAAATGCCTTATTAGCCTCTGCCATCTTATGCATGTCTTCTTTCTTCTTCACAGATGCTCCTGTGTTGTTTGCAGCATCCAGAATTTCATTTGCCAGTCTCTCTTCCATTGTCTTCTCGCCTCTCTTGCGGGAATACAGAGTGATCCAGCGAAGTGCTAATGCCTGACGACGATCAGCTCTTACCTCGATAGGTACCTGGTATGTTGCTCCACCAATACGTCTAGCTTTTACTTCCAGAACTGGCATGATGTTATTCATAGCCTCTTCAAATACTTCGATAGCCGGCTTGTCAGTTTTCGCAGCAACTCTTTCGAATGCTCCGTATACGATTTTCTGAGCTACACCTTTCTTACCATCTAACATAATGTTATTGATAAGTTTGGTAACCACTTTATTATTGTACAGCGGATCCGCTAATACATCTCTTTTCTGAGTATGTCCTTTACGTGGCACGGTACTTCCCTCCTTAATCATTGAAATTAATTCATCGGTACTCACATGTGTCGTTCTACTGTGTATCGTGCTCGCAACTTCTATATTAACCCGCAACCACTGGTAAATAAGAATACGGCACAACAGTTAGTTCTGTTTGTGATACGACTTTATTGTTCTATTACTGTTTCGCTTAAAAGTCTGTAACTTTTATTATTTCTTAGCGTCTTTTGGTCTCTTTGCTCCGTATTTGGAACGAGCCTGTCTTCTCTTAGCAACGCCTGCTGTATCCAGAGTACCACGAACGATGTGGTATCTTGTACCTGGAAGGTCCTTTACACGTCCTCCACGAATCAGAACAACGCTATGCTCCTGAAGGTTATGTCCCTCACCTGGGATGTAGCTTGTTACTTCGATTCCGTTTGACAGACGAACTCTGGCGATCTTTCTCAGAGCTGAGTTAGGTTTTTTAGGTGTAGCAGTTTTAACTGCTGTGCAGACACCTCTCTTCTGTGGTGCAGAAACGTTTGTGCTCTTCTTTTTCAGAGAGTTGAAGCCCTTCTGCAGAGCAGGTGCTGTAGATTTCTTTTCTGAAGTCTGACGACCTTTTCTAACTAACTGGTTAAATGTTGGCATTCTTTTCACCTCCTGTAATATTCCGCATTTGCGGTAGTGGTTGCTTAAAATCATTTTCAGGTGTGTGGATACATAGATATAGTGTATCGGCACGCACAATTCACATTATATCGGCAGAAACAGCGTCTGTCAAGGCTTTTTATGCAGTATTTACAGGAATTTTATGCACTTTTTTTATACATATTTTTCAAAGAGAATATCCTGATGTTTTGTATCTTTCTCAGAGTAGTTGCAGATAAGATCTGGCATCGACTCTTCATCATCCACGATCAAATTTTTTTCACCCATATACATCATCTCCATTTTCCATTACAAACGTTGCATTCCACAACTTCTGTTTGTTTTCACTGCTTCTATTTTACCCTATTATACGCCTAAAATCCATGAAAACCTGGCTGGCTTTGCTGGACTTTTTCTTTTAAAAGTGATATTATATCGCGTAAGCAATTAGCTTACCGGCATGCTCTTTATGCTGGCATTTTCGCTATTTATAATTATGGAGGTGAATCGCTATGTTGAGGACAATATTGAAACCACTTTCTTTCGTACCTGCCCTCATTATGATGTATATTATCTTCTCCTTCTCCGCTCAGGACGGAGATATGTCCGGTCAGCTCAGCTACCAGGCAAGTGTGAAGATCATCGAAACAGCTGACTATGTTTTTAACGCCAATCTCAGTTACGATCAAATCGATGAGTGGGCAAATAAAATCGATTTTATCACCCGCAAACTGGCACATATGACCGAATATTTCGCTCTTGCCATCGCAGTATCCTTTCCATTATATGTATATGGACTGCACGGCATCCTTCTGATGTTTCTGGCGGGGCTGATCTGCGTCGGGTTCGCCTGCGGAGATGAATTCCACCAATCGTTTATCGCCGGACGAAGTCCTTCGTCAAGAGATGTCTGTATCGACAGTGTCGGCGTGTTTTTTGGGATCATCGTCGTCCGCATCATCGGCTGGACCGGACGGAAGACGGTCTTTAAAGAAAAAGTCAAAGTAAAACAGAAAAAGCCAAAGAAAAAGCTCTTTGGCGGTAAGTCAAAAACAACTTACTATGATAAATACGGCAATTACCAGCCACCACAGCCGGATGACCGCTATTACCAGAATCCAGGATCTGGATATGGTTATGACAACCGTGGGCAGGATTATGGTTATGATAGTCGCTATGACAGCCGCAGCGGGCGTAATTATTACGAACAGCCGGGCGGCAATCCGAATTATGGTTACGATAACCGCGGCGGCCGCGATTATTATGGTCAGCCGGAAGGTAACCCAAATTACGGCTATGACAACCGCGGCGGTAATCCGAATTATGGTTATGACGGTCGCAGCAGCAATCCGAATTATGGCTATGATAACCGCAGCGGCAATCCGAATTATGGTTATGATAACCGCAGCGGCAATCCGAATTATGGTTATGATAATCATGGACATCGTGATTATTATGAACAGAGCGGCAAAAATCCGGAAACCGGTTACGGATACGACAACTGCGAGCAGAATTACTGCGAATCACAGACTCCTGACCGCAGTAACTGTGATTACTATGAGCAGCCCGTCAGGGAGTCGCAGTCACAGCAGAGTACCAGAACCTGGTCAAGGGAAGAAGTAGAAGCTGGACTTCATCCGGAGCATACATCACGTACTTCCGACAAAAAGGCTACTAATCCAAACGATCCTTTCTGGTCTCCGGAACAGGAAATCGACTTCAATGCCAAACCGGAATATGCCGAGCGAAATTATCAGGAAACAAATGATCCATATGATCATGACTGGGGATTTGACCGTTCCGAAAATGTTTCCCAACAGCCATCTTATTCACCAGAAAAAGAACAGGCTCCATATGAGAATCCGGAAAGTACCGTTCCAGACGAACCTGCGGAAGATCCAAGACAGACTCCTCCGGTACAGCACCGAAGAAAAAAGAAACATGAAAAAGACTGGTTCTTTGATCTGTAAAGGTTTGTTGCTCACCACTTGCAGAAGTGGGAGTCTTCTCGACTGAGATAAAATCGGAAATTGAGTTTCGATTAAAACTAAACGAAAAAATGCATGTACTTTCGTCATCCGACAAAAATACTTGCATTTTTTGTTTTATCATTTTTCGTTTTTTGCTTATTATTCTGTTCCCTGTTACTCTGTTTTTTCGCTGCTTTCTTCCTGCTTCTGTCTCTCTTCTTCCTTCTCCTGCTGTTCTTTCACAAATTGCTGTAATTCCTGTTTGTGCTCTTCGCTGAGACCATGATCGCCCTCAAGAGAACGTAAAAACACCAGCAGAGAACCATCATAGGCAAGATTCAGGTATTCCTGAACACCTTTTGCTATAAATTCTTTTCTTGACATGTTCACAGAATAATAGCGACGTTTACCTCTTTTGGTAGAAGACAGGATTTTCTTATTCTTCAGACGTATCACAAAACTATAGGCCGTCTGCTGTTTCCATACATATCCTTTTGTCTCCATGTACTCCATGATTTCATTCAGATGAATCTCCTCCTGATCTGCATGTGCCCACATGTAGTCCATAATGTGCTGTTCCGCTTCTGATAAACTGTAAAAAGCCATACTTTTTCCTCCTAATCGTTTGTAATATAATACAATGCTATATTACATATCTTATCAAAAAATCGCCAGATGGTCAAATCAAAAATTCGAGAAATTTTGTTCCGTTTTGTGATCATTTACAGAAAATAATGCATGAAACAGAAGAGGCCTACAGTCGAGAATCATCTCACCTCTGATATAGTATGATTGCAAACACCGCTGTCAATGCCTCTGCCACCGGAAATGCCAGCCATACGCCGTTTGCTCCCAGTATTTTTCCAAACAGAAATGCTGCCGGAATAATGACAATGACATATCGCAGCAACGCAATACAAAAAGATGGTGTACCCTTTCCGAGTCCTTCCAGTGCTCCGGAGCAGGTCACAGACACGCCGGACACGATAAAGCCAAAGCTGATGATATGAAGTGCAGTGATTCCGATCCGGATGGTCTCTTCATTCACGGTGAACAGCCCGATCAATTTTTCCGGGATGAGCCAGGATATCAGCATTCCGGCTGCCATCACACCAAGCACCAGTCCCAGTGCCGTCCGGAATATTTTTTCTACCCGTTTTTTCTCTCCCGCTCCATAATTGTAGCCGATCAGCGGACGGATGCCCTGGATGATCCCGTTTGCACTCAGATAAATAAAGGTCTGAAGTTTATAATATACGCCAAGCACCAGCACATATTTCTCCGAGAATCCTGACAGGATACCATTTAAAGATGAAATCAGCAGAGACGGAAGTGCCATATTTAAAGTCGCCGGAATGCCGACAGTATAAATACGGGAAATTACCTGTTTCTCCGGTTTTAAATATTTTAACTGGATCTTGACCGGGATCGGGTCTGCAAAATAAAAGATGAGATAGATCAGCAGTGTCGCCGTCTGTCCGATTCCGGTCGCATAGGCGGCACCGGCAATCCCCATAGCCGGAAATGGGCCGATTCCAAAGATCATCAGCGGATCGAGCAGAATGTTGATCAGACACCCACAGATCATGCTGAACATGGAAACTTTCATTTTACCCACCGACTGAAAGATTTTTTCAAAGGTTATCCCCAGTGTGATCACAACGGAGAAGAGCAGCACACGATTTCCGTATGTGATTGCCATCAGGTTGACTTCCAAATCAGCGGAAAATCCTTTCAGAAACTTCCACAGACCTGCTGTACACAGGACTGTCAGCAATATTCCATGCAAAACACTTAAGGCAATGCCCTGCGTTGCTATCTGATTTGCTGTGGTCTGTTTTTTTGCTCCCAGATAATAAGCGATCCCGGCATTGATCCCGATTCCAATACCAACACCGATGGCTGTAATCAGATTCTGTATCGGATATACAAGTGCCAGTGCCGTCATCGCTTCTTCACTTAATTTTGCAACAAAATAGCTGTCTACGATGTTATACAGTGCATTCACTGCCATGGAGATGACCATCGGCAGCGACATGGATAACACCAGCGGCAGTATTTTTCGCTCTTTCATAAAACTTTGATCCATATATTTCCTCCATCTAATAATACAACGTGCTTTACAGACTTTATCAGCTGATTAGCAATCGCCAAATACCAGCATGCTGTATTTTTCTCAACATGGCAACAAAAAAACGCCACATAACTACCTTTCGATAGCTATGTGGCGAAAAAAGAACTTTCTTAAAAAATCCACACCCTGTACGGGTTTTGTTATTCTCTTTATTCTTCGGTAGAATCCGAATCTTCCGCTGTCAAATCGACTTCATCGAAATCGTCTGCAACATTCTCATCTGCATTCTCTGCTGCGGCAGTTTCTGCATCTGCTGTTGTTTCCTTCGAAGTGATCTCTGTCTGCTCTTCCGACATTTCTGTTTCATCCAGCATCAGATCGTCATCTTCCATTTCATATTCATCCTCACCGGTATCCAGTTTTACGTTGCGGTAACGTTTCATACCGGTTCCGGCCGGGATCAGTTTACCGATGATAACGTTCTCTTTCAGACCGATCAGCGGATCGACTTTACCTTTGATAGCTGCTTCTGTCAGAACTTTTGTAGTTTCCTGGAAGGATGCTGCTGACAGGAAGGAGTTGGTTGCCAGGGATGCTTTTGTAATACCAAGCATTACCTGTTTTCCTTCTGCAGGCTCTTTGCCCTGAGCGATCATCTCTTCATTGATATCCTCGAAATCAAGGATGTCTACCATGGTTCCAGGCAGAAGTTCCGTGTCTCCGTTATCCTCGATACGGATCTTCTTCATCATCTGACGAACGATTACTTCGATATGTTTATCGTTGATCTCTACACCCTGCAGACGGTATACACGCTGTACTTCACGCAGCATGTAATCCTGAACAGCGTTTACGCCCTTGATTCGCAGAATGTCATGCGGATTTACACTACCTTCTGTCAGTTCATCACCAGCATCCAGATAAACTCCATCCTGTACTTTGATACGTGATCCGTAAGGGATCAGATAAGTCTTGGACTCACCTGTCTCACTGTTTGTCACAATAATCTCACGTTTTTTCTTGGTATCTTTGAGGGTTGCCACACCGGAAATCTCAGTGATGATAGCAAGTCCCTTAGGCTTACGTGCCTCGAAAAGCTCCTCGACACGAGGAAGACCCTGTGTGATATCGCCGCCGGCAACACCACCGTTATGGAAGGTACGCATGGTCAGCTGTGTACCCGGCTCACCGATAGACTGTGCTGCGATGATACCTACGGATTCACCAACCTGTACCGGCTCACCGGTTGCCATGTTGGAACCGTAACATTTCGCACAAACACCAACATGTGATTTACAGTTCAGGATCGTACGGATCTTGATCTGTTCAAATGGTTTGCCGTTTGCGTCCACACCTTCACTCATGATACGTGCTGCACGTTTCGGAGTGATCATATGGTTTGCTTTTACAAGGATTTCGCCGTCTTTATTCTTAATGGTCTCGCAGGAGAATCTTCCTGTGATACGCTCCTGCAGGCTTTCGATCTCTTCCTTGCCGTCTGTAAATGCTTTTACATACATACCCGGAATTTCTTTGCCTTCGCAGCAGTCCATCTCACGGATGATCAGATCCTGTGATACATCAACCAGTCGTCTTGTCAGGTAACCGGAATCGGCTGTACGAAGAGCGGTATCGGACATACCTTTTCGAGCTCCATGTGCAGACATGAAATATTCCAGTACGTCAAGACCTTCACGGAAGTTTGACTTGATAGGCAACTCGATCGTATGACCGGTTGTATCTGCCATCAGTCCTCGCATACCTGCCAGCTGTTTGATCTGTTTATCAGAACCACGGGCACCGGAGTCAGCCATCATGAAGATGTTGTTGTACTTATCCAGTCCGTCCAGCAGCTTTCTGGTCAGAACATCATCGGTTTCTTTCCAGGTCTCTACAACTTCTTTGTAACGTTCTTCTTCTGTGATCAGACCACGTTTGTAGTTCTTTGTGATGTGGTCTACAGTCTCCTGAGCCTGCTTGATCAGTTCCGGTTTTTCAGGCGGAACGGTCATATCGGAAATGGATACGGTCATAGCTGCTCTTGTGGAGAATTTATATCCTGTTGCTTTGATATCATCCAGCACTTCTGCTGTCTTGGTAGCTCCGTGTGTATTGATAACTTTTTCCAGGATCTGTTTCAGCTGTTTCTTTCCTACATGGAAATCTACTTCCAGCTTCATTTCGTTTTCCGGAATGCTTCTGTTTACAAAGCCCAGATCCTGAGGCAGGATCTCGTTGAACAGGAAACGTCCCAGTGTAGACTCTACCGTACCGGTCTTTGTTGTACCGTCCGGCATGGTCTTTGTCATACGCACTTTGATTCTGGTCTGCAGAGTCAGTGCTTTGTTTTCATAAGCAAGGATTGCTTCGTTCACGCTCTTGAAGTACTTGCCTTCTCCGATCGAACCCGGTCTTTCCTGTGTCAGGTAGTAAATACCAAGGACCATATCCTGTGAAGGAACGGCTACAGGACCGCCGTCGGACGGTTTCAGCAGGTTGTTCGGTGAGAGAAGCAGGAAACGGCACTCTGCCTGAGCCTCTACGGACAGCGGCAGATGTACAGCCATCTGGTCTCCGTCGAAGTCGGCGTTGAATGCGGTACAAACCAGCGGATGCAGTTTGATTGCTTTACCTTCTACCAGGATCGGCTCAAATGCCTGAATACCCAGACGATGCAGTGTAGGAGCACGGTTCAGCATAACCGGATGCTCTTTGATTACTTCTTCCAGAACGTCCCATACTTCCGGCTGAAGTCTCTCTACCATTTTCTTTGCGTTTTTAATATTATGTGATGTTCCGTTTGCTACCAGCTCTTTCATAACGAAAGGTTTAAACAGCTCGATTGCCATTTCTTTCGGCAGACCGCACTGATAAATTTTCAGTTCCGGTCCTACGACGATAACGGAACGTCCGGAATAGTCAACTCGTTTTCCGAGCAGGTTCTGACGGAAACGTCCGGATTTACCTTTCAGCATATCGGACAGAGATTTCAGAGCACGGTTACCAGGTCCGGTTACCGGTCTTCCTCTTCGACCGTTATCGATCAGAGCATCTACTGCTTCCTGAAGCATACGTTTTTCGTTTCTGACGATAATATCCGGTGCTCCAAGCTCCAGCAGTCTCTTCAGACGGTTGTTACGATTGATGATTCTTCTGTACAGGTCGTTCAGGTCAGAAGTTGCAAATCTTCCTCCGTCCAGCTGTACCATAGGACGCAGATCCGGCGGAATAACCGGGATAACAGTCATGATCATCCACTCCGGACGGTTGCCGGACTCACGGAATGCTTCTACAACTTCCAGTCTCTTGATGATTCTTGCACGTTTCTGTCCGGTAGCTTCTTTTAAGCCTCTTTTCAGCTCTTCGGATTCTTTTTCCATGTCGATGGCTTCCAGAAGCTCTTTGACAGCTTCTGCACCCATGCCGACACGGAATGTCATACCGTATTTTTCTCTGGCTTCCTGGAACTCTCTCTCAGTCAGTACCTGTTTGTACTGCAGTTCGCTGGTTCCTTTATCCAGAACGATGTAGTTGGCAAAATACAGTACTTTTTCCAGTACTCTCGGTGACAGATCCAGCATCAGTCCCATTCTGGAAGGGATACCCTTAAAGTACCAGATATGAGATACCGGAGCTGCCAGCTCGATATGTCCCATACGCTCACGGCGTACACTTGATTTTGTTACTTCAACTCCGCATCGGTCACAGATAACACCTTTGTAGCGGATTTTTTTATATTTACCACAGTGACATTCCCAGTCTTTGCTTGGTCCGAAGATTCTTTCGCAGAACAGACCATCTTTTTCCGGTTTCAGCGTACGGTAGTTGATGGTTTCCGGTTTCAGGACTTCACCATGTGACCATTCTCTGATCTTATCAGGAGATGCTAAACCGATTTTAATGGCATCAAACGTAATTGGCTGATACGTTTCATTATTTGTTGTTTCTGGCATGTATGGTTTCTCCTTTCACTTCCGGCTTACTCTTCCTCGAAAACTTCATCCGGGCTGAAGATTGCTTCATCCGGTGCGGACTCTTCCTGTACATCAACCAGCTCGTCGCCTTCAAACTCCTGTTTGGTATAGCCGTACTCGCCGAAAGAGGACTCCTCTTTTCTGTTGTAATCTTTGTTGTCGCCCTCGATGACAGAACGTAAGTCTGTGTCTCCATAGTCAACAGTTTCCATAAGTTCTACTTCTGTCTGGTCCTCCTTGAGCACTTTGACATCCAGACCAAGAGACTGAAGCTCTTTGATCAGAACTTTGAAGGACTCCGGAATACCAGGTTCAGGGATGTTTTCACCCTTGATGATCGCTTCATAAGTCTTAACACGTCCGACAACATCATCCGATTTAACAGTCAGGATCTCCTGCAGTGTATAAGAAGCACCATATGCTTCCAGAGCCCAAACCTCCATCTCTCCGAAACGCTGTCCGCCGAACTGAGCTTTACCACCCAGAGGCTGCTGTGTTACCAGGGAGTACGGGCCTGTGGAACGTGCATGGATCTTATCGTCTACCAGGTGATGCAGTTTCAGATAATGCATGTGTCCGATGGTTACCGGGCTGTCGAAATATTCTCCGGTACGTCCGTCACGCAGTCTTACTTTACCGTCTCTTGACAGCGGTACGCCTTTCCAGAGTGCTCTATGGTCACGGTTGTCATACAGATACTGCAGAACTTCCGGCAGAAGCTCTTCGCCATGTTTCTTTTCGAATTCTTCCCACTCCAGATTGACATAATCGTTTGCCAGATCCAGTGTGTCCATAATGTCTACCTCGTTTGCACCGTCAAATACTGGTGTTGAGATATTGAATCCAAGTGCTTTTGCAGCCAGGCTCAGATGGATCTCCAGGACCTGACCGATGTTCATACGAGACGGCACACCCAGCGGATTCAGTACGATATCCAGCGGACGGCCATTTGGCAGGAACGGCATATCTTCAACAGGAAGGACACGGGAAACCACACCCTTGTTACCATGACGACCGGCCATCTTGTCACCTACAGAGATCTTTCTCTTCTGTGCAATGTAAATTCTTACGGACTGATTTACACCCGGTGCCAGCTCGTCACCATTTTCTCTTGTGAAGACTTTTGCATCTACGACAATACCATATTCACCATGCGGTACTTTCAGGGAAGTATCACGTACTTCACGTGCTTTTTCTCCGAAGATTGCACGCAGCAGACGCTCTTCTGCTGTCAGCTCTGTCTCGCCCTTCGGTGTTACTTTTCCGACCAGAATATCACCGGCACGCACTTCTGCACCGACACGGATGATACCACGCTCATCCAGATCTTTCAGTGCTTCATCACCGACACCAGGAACGTCACGTGTGATCTCTTCCGGTCCCAGTTTGGTATCACGTGCTTCTGCTTCGTATTCCTCGATATGGACAGATGTGTATACATCGTTCATAACCAGTCTCTCACTCAGCAGAACGGCATCCTCGTAGTTGTAACCTTCCCAGGTCATGAATCCGATCAGAGGGTTCTTACCAAGAGCGATTTCGCCGTTGGATGTGGAAGGACCGTCTGCGATAACCTGTCCGGCAGCAACTCTGTCGCCCTTGAAAACGATCGGACGCTGATTGTAGCAGTTACTCTGGTTGCTTCGTGAAAACTTAGTCAAACGATACTCATCTCTTGTACCATCATCGTTGCGAACCACGATACGTTTGGATTCAGAAGACTCGATCGTACCATTTTTCTTTGCAACCACACATACACCGGAGTCAACCGCTGTCTTTTCTTCCATACCGGTTCCTACTACAGGAGCTTCGGTTGTCAGAAGCGGTACAGCCTGACGCTGCATGTTAGATCCCATCAGAGCTCGGTTTGCGTCGTCGTTCTGCAGGAACGGAATCAATGCAGTAGCAACGGAAAATACCATCTTAGGAGACACGTCCATGTAATCAAACATGTGTCTTTCGTATGCCTGTGTCTCTTCACGGTAACGACCGGAAACGTTCTTGCTGATGAAGTGTCCTTCTTCGTCCAGAGCCTCATTCGCCTGTGCTACATGGTAATTATCCTCTTCGTCCGCAGTCATATATACTACTTCATCTGTGACACGCGGGTTCTTAGGATCTGTTTTATCGATTTTACGATATGGTGCTTCGATGAAACCATATTCGTTGATCTTTGCATAAGATGCCAGTGAGTTGATCAGACCGATGTTCGGTCCTTCAGGCGTCTCGATAGGACACATTCTTCCGTAGTGGGAATAGTGTACATCTCGAACCTCGAATCCGGCTCTGTCTCGTGACAGACCGCCAGGACCCAGGGCGGATAAACGTCTCTTGTGTGTCAGCTCACCCAGTGGGTTGTTCTGATCCATGAACTGGGACAGCTGGGAAGATCCGAAGAATTCTTTCACGGCTGCTGTCACCGGTTTGATGTTGATCAGAGACTGTGGAGAAATGCCTTCCAGATCCTGTGTTGTCATTCTTTCACGAACGACTCTCTCCAGTCTGGAAAGACCGATACGGTACTGGTTCTGCAGCAGTTCTCCGACTGCACGGATACGACGGTTGCCCAAGTGGTCGATATCGTCATCATGGCCGATGCCGTACTCCAAATGCATGTTATAGTTAATAGAAGCAAAAATATCTTCTTTTGTGATATGCTTCGGAATCAGCTCATGGATATTTTTGTGGATCGCATCCTTAATATCTTCTTCGCTGGCGTTTTCTTCCAGTATTTTTTGCAGTACCGGATAATATACTAATTCTGTAACACCTGCAGATTCCGGATCAAAGTCAACCCATTCGCCAAGGTCTACCATCATATTGGAGAGAACCTTTACGTTACGCTGCTCTGTCTGGATCCATACAAACGGAACGCCTGCATTCTGGATCTTGTTTGCAAGTGCTTTATCTACTTCTGTACCAGCCTCAGCCAGGATCTCACCGGTAGACTCGTCTACAACATCCTCAGCCAGAACCTGTCCGCAGATGCGGTTGCGAAGCAGCAGTTTTTTGTTGAACTTATAACGTCCGACTTTTGCAAGGTCATATCTTCTCGGATCGAAGAACATGCTTGTGATCAGGCTCTCTGCACTGTCAACTGCCAGCGGTTCGCCCGGACGGATCTTTTTGTACAGCTCGAGCAGACCTTCCTGATAGCTCTCGGAAGTATCTTTTGTCAGGCTGGCAAGGATTTTCGGTTCTTCACCGAACAGATCGATGATCTCCGCATTGGTTCCGTAGCCAAGTGCACGGATCAGAACGGTGATCGGCACCTTTCTGGTTCTGTCTACACGAACATAGAAAATGTCATTGGAGTCTGTCTCGTATTCCAGCCATGCACCACGGTTCGGAATAACGGTAGAAGAATACAGTTTTTTACCCAGTTTATCATGTGCGATTGCATAATAGATGCCAGGAGAACGTACCAGCTGGCTGACGATTACTCGCTCTGCACCGTTGATCACGAAGGTACCGGTTGCTGTCATCAATGGCAGATCTCCCATAAAGATCTCATGCTCATTGATTTCATCGTTCTCTTTATTATGAAGTCTTACTTTTACTTTCAAAGGTGCAGCATATGTTGCGTCACGTTCTTTACATTCTTCGATTGAATATTTTACGTCATCTTCGCACAGCGTGAAATCCACAAATTCCAGGCTCAGCTTGCCGCTGTAGTCTGTAATTGGCGAGATATCATCAAAAACCTCTTTGAGTCCAGATTCCAGGAACCATTTATAAGAGTCCACCTGTATTTCGATCAGGTTAGGCATCTCAAGAACCTCTTTCTGTCTGGAATAACTCATACGGAAGCTTTTGCCGCTTTTAATTGGACGTATTCTGTTTTTCTCCATTGACATTTCACCCCTGTTCTTTCTATCTAAAAAATTCAAGTCACTTTTGGCACTTTTGGGCATAGTTATACCAAAAAGCATACACTTTCACAATAGTGCACTTTCCATATTACCACGCCTGTTTGTCAATGTCAAGTACCTTTTTTATTGACGCAAAAACCGGCCAGGATTACTCCTGACCGGTGCAAGTTCTGTTTTACAAAAAAGCAGTTACAATTATTTAAGAGTAACTTTTGCTCCTTCTGCTTCCAGTTTTGTTTTGATGTCTTCAGCTTCTGCTTTAGATGCAGCTTCTTTCAGAACCTTAGGAGCTCCGTCAACTACTGCTTTCGCTTCTTTCAGTCCCAGACCAGTTACTTCACGAACAACTTTGATAACTTTAACTTTGTTAGCACCAACTTCTGTCAGTTCTACGTCAAACTCATCTTTTTCTTCAGCTGCTGCTTCACCAGCACCTGCTGCTGCAACTACAACACCTGCTGCTGCAGATACACCAAATTCTTCCTCACATGCTTTTACTAAATCATTTAACTCTAATACAGATAACTCTTTGATAGCTTCGATAAATTCAGCTGTTGTCAATTTTGCCATTTTATTTTCCTCCATTATTTTTATTTTTTCAGGCGGCATTTTCTATGCGGCCTCTGTGATGATTCTTATTCTTATGCTTCTTCCTGTTTCTCTGCAATCTGGCTGATAACGCGTGCAAAGTTTGCGATCGGAGACTGGATGCTTCCAAGCAGTTTGCCCAGCAGTTCTTCTCTTGAAGGGATGCTTGACAGTGCTGTGATACCTGCCTCATCGTAGTAAGCGTCTTCTACAACACCTGCAACGAGTTTCAGTGCTTTCACATCTTTTGCATATTTAGCCAGGATTCTTGCAGGAGCAGTTGCATCATCTTTGCTGATAGCGATTGCGTTCGGTCCTTCCAGATGTTTGCAAAGTTCTTCACAAGGTGTGCCTTTGAATGCAAACTTCATCATTGTGTTTTTGTACACTTTGTAAGAAACACCGGCTTCTCTCAGCTCTTTACGCATTGCAGTATCCTGCTCTACGGTGATTCCGCTGTAAGTAACCAGTACGATGGAAGCCGCATCTTTGATCGCCTCACTGATCTCTGCCACGATCGGCTGTTTCTGTTCTACTTTTGCCATTAACTTTTACCTCCTTATAGATTCTGCCCGGTGTGCCATAAAAGCCCACCACTGAATATTCTGGGAGGAATTCATAACAATGAAAAACCTCTCTGTCAAACTAACAGAGAGGTTCTGTAATCATTCTTTTAAGAATTCTTCACTCCTCGGCAGGCGTTTTAACCTTATGCCTAACGGCACCTGCTGTCTCTGGCAGTTTTCTGTAAAACTATAGCACATCTGCCACTGTTATGTCAAGGAGTTTTTACATTTTTCTGATTAAGAATTTTTGTATTTTTTTCTGACCACTTTTGACCAGTTGCTCTGCATTTTCTTACCGCCCGCTTTTTTATAAGTCCGGATCTTGTAATAGTAAGTTTTTCCTTTGCGTGCCTTCTTGTCAAGATAACTCTGGGTCTTTCCCTTTTTCACAACATGGATCTTTTTATATCCGCTCTTTTTCTTTGTGGAGCGATAAATATAATATCCATTTGCACCGGATACTTTTTTCCAGGTGATCCGGATCCCTTTTTTCGTTGCTTTTGCTTTTACATTTCTGACAGCTTTCGGTCTGGTCACAGTCGGTTTTGCCGGTGCTGCCGGCGTTTGAGTTTCCGTCTGTTTTTTATCATCCGACGGTTTGTTTACTGTTTCACTTTCCGATTCTTTTTCTGATTCTTTTTCTGATTCTTTTTCCGATTCCGTTGTTGTCTCTTTCTGCGTTTCACTCTCTGTTTCGCTTTCTTTCTGTGCATCTGCCGGGATTTTGAATGCAGTAACAGAATGCGGAGCCAGGCTGTATTTTGCTGTTTTCTCTGTTACGGAAATCTTTGTTTTCTGTACATCTACTTTATTTGGATTTGCCTGTGTGTTTTCATCCAGCACATCATCCGATGTCAGATACCATATCTGAAGATCTTTTCCTGTCAGGTCTTTTCCGTCTATGATCAGATTTACATCTGTTCTTTCATCTCTGCTGTTATTCACAACCGTAAGATAAATATTCCCCTGTTCATCTTTTGAGGAAATTGCTTTTACAAGCGGAACATTGTACCCCTGATAGGTATAACAGGTCACATTTCCTTCAATTTTCTGGCCAATCTGCGTTGTTCCTGTCATATTATTGAAAATGGAAAACATTTTTGCAGAAGGGGTCGACACAAAATCGGTCGTTCCATCGTTTTGTTTGATTGCCTGGATCACACACTGAGAGCCCGATCCAAGGTTATCTGCTCCATATGGATAATCAACCAGACAATGTTTGTTGATATAAGGTGTTCCAAAGCCAATGTAATCAATCATTTCATTTGCAATGTAAACAGCATGTCCGATTCCACGGACAAACTGGGTATTATGGTTATATACGCCAAACTCAGACAGAACCGGCACTTTCCCCATTCCAGGTGCATACTGATTCATCGCATCTACCAGTGCTTTTACACGGGGCATATTGTACTGCAATGACCGTCCGAGCACTTTTTCATAGAACTCCGGATCATTGTCTGCAATGACTCCACCGCTTGTATCACTGTACGGATGGATAACAACACCATCGTAATAATTATTATAGCCTTTCTGTGCCATTTTCTGCACAAAAGAAACCTGATTGCCGCTTCCGCAGTATACCTGGATCTCCATCCCCAGTTCATCGGCAATCTTGTTCATCGCCTGATAATACGACACAAATCCATCACGGTCACTCTGGTAAGATGCGGTGATTGCCTTTCCTGACTGTGGAATATTTCCATTTATTCCATCACCAAATGTAATTTTACCTGTTTTGCAGTCTACAGTGCAGACATTCTGTGCCCCCTTTCCTTCCAGGGAATCCACGATCTGCCACTGTGTTCCGCCTACATAGACAGCCACAGAATTTTCTACTGCCGGTGTATAACGTACATAGCGAACCTGATTTGCTGTTCCATCACTGTTTGTGGCCTGATCTCTCCAGTCCTCTTCCTTAACCGTCCTGGTATTCTGACCGAAAGTCATTCTGCCGCCGTCAATATAAGCATTCATCCAGTCAGTGTTTCCTCTACCATCCATCCAGTAGGTCTGTCTGTAATAACCGATTTCATTTCCGATTTCAAAACGTGTTACACCATAAGGTTTCGGATGCCCATTGGCTGCACGCACTTCTGCCCAGTCTACGCCACCGTTTGGGTTCGTCACATCACCGTCTGCCGGTGCATTTAAGTATTCGATCAAATCTGCCGCATCTGCTGCACTTCCCTGACCCATACCATAAACCCAGACCGCCTCTGCTTTGATATCATCGTAAATCCAGCTCATTGCCTCATCCAGCCCGAAATTCGGTGTGATCGGATCAGATGTTTCCGGAAGTCCATGTACTGTTTTCTTTCGCTGCTCTGCAGGTCCGATGCTGCGTTTCCAGTCAAACAGATTGGATACCGTTCCACCTGGATAACGTACAGAACCAAAATGTGCTTCTTTTACATATTCATTAAATTTAGCTTCCACTTTCTTTTCTGATGCGTTCCATGAGCTGTAAGCATTATTATGATAACGATGATTGATGCCAAACATTGCTTTTGAGATTTCACGCACTTCTTTGGAAGTATCCACCGTAATGTCTAGGTTCGTGACAGCATTTTCAGAATAAACCTCGTAAATACTCTGGATCTGTGCCGGTGTCATCACTTTTTTATAATAACGCACTTCATCCATATATCCTTTGAAACCCGTTTTTTCAGTAGCATTCTTATGATTTCCGATCAGGAGATCCGTGAGTGCATCTACATAACTACCGTCCAACGTGTTTTCGTTTACCAGTTTTCCATTGATATAAAACTGTGCTTTTTTCGCCGTATGGCTACTTGTAAATGCCACATGCACCCATTTGCCTCCGGCTACCGGGCTCTTGCTCAGCACATCGCTGGCTGTCACATAAGTCCCAAGTTTCATATTAGAATCCAGATAGAGGATGCTCCGTCCCGCCCCTGTCTGCTGGAACAGATATTTTTTGTCCGTGCTGCCGCCAAACATATCGTCATCGCATTTGATCCATGCCATCAGCGTGACATCATCCTGAGCTGCATTGACTGCATCTGGCAGTTTCAGCGAAGATGCAGATGTTCCATCAAAATATGCCGCACTTCCCGAAATACCTTCGCTCTCTTTTCTGGTAACTCCGCTGCCCTGCACTTCCACTTTCTGGGCAGACTGTGATGCACTGTTCGTGGTCAGGGCATCCTCAAAATTCAGATAAACAGACAGACCTTCTCTCAGGTCATCCGCTTCTTCCGCCGCAAACACTTCGCTATAATTATAACCACCCGTGCCCGGCACTGCTGCTGCAGTAACACATAACGCCGTCAGAATGCATGCTGTTCGTTTCGCCATGCTGCTCCATGTTCTTTTCTTTTTCATAGTAACCTCCTGTTTTTAATTTTAAGAATCCCCGTCTTCCTGCTGCAAGCTGCACGCCATACATCGCATGGTCTGTTTTCCCATATGCTTCCGCAGTCTGACAGAGGCTGTATGCAGATTTACTGAATCAAATCTGCTTTTTTGTAAGATCAGATGAAAAATCCCTCTCATTCTTTCGCATCTGTTTACATATAATATCATATTACCATAAAGAATCAGAAAAAAACAGGTGTATTTTAGTTATTTTATATAATGATGTCAAAAAAAGACCGCCATACCGATTTCTCGATACAGCGGCCTCTGCTCGCCTTACAAACTTGAATTAAACCAGTTTTACCGGATTCAGTTTTACGCCCGGTCCCATAGTAGGAGCGATTGTAACACTTCTCAGGTACTGACCTTTCAGTGTGCTTGGTTTTGCTTTATTAATTGCATCAATAAGCGTCTGGAAGTTTTCGCGCAGTGCATCCTCTTCAAAGGAAGCTTTTCCAAGTGGCACATGGATAATGTTATTCTTGTCCAATCTGTACTCAATCTTACCAGCTTTGATATCAGCGATAGCTTTTGTTACGTCCATAGTAACGGTACCAGCCTTCGGGTTTGGCATCAGTCCTTTAGGACCAAGTACACGACCCAGACGACCTACAACACCCATCATGTCCGGAGTTGCTACTACTACGTCGAAATCCAGCCATCCTTCATTCTGGATCTTCGGGATCAGTTCTTCTCCGCCTACGAAATCAGCACCAGCTGCCTGAGCTTCGTCTGCTTTTGCGTTTTTAGCGAATACCAGAACACGAACTGTTTTACCAGTTCCATGAGGCAGAACTACTGCACCACGGATCTGCTGATCTGCGTGACGTCCGTCACATCCTGTTTTGATATGAGCTTCGATTGTTTCGTCAAATTTTGCAACAGCAACTTTCTTTACTAAAGAAATTGCTTCTGGAATATCATAGAGAGTTGCACGATCAACTGCTTTCGCAGCCTCTACGTATTTCTTTCCTCGTTTCATATTAAATAACCTCCTGGTGGTG
Source organism: Ruminococcus sp. MCC718 (assembly GCF_018783905.1). Lineage (NCBI taxonomy): Bacteria > Bacillati > Bacillota > Clostridia > Eubacteriales > Oscillospiraceae > Ruminococcus > Ruminococcus sp. MCC718. The sequence continues at coordinate 12,445 of NZ_WQNP01000113.1, read as the reverse complement.
TTTGCGGGAATATCCCTCCCACGTTTTTTCGTTTTCGTTTACGGAACTGCAGGCTCATTGTGAAGCCTGGATAAAATGTCTTAGTCTTCTACAACGATACCCATAGAGCGAGCTGTACCAGCGATCATGCTCATAGCTGCTTCTACAGATGCTGCGTTCAGATCCGGCATTTTCATTTCAGCGATCTCTCTTACTTTATCTTTAGAGATTGTAGCAACTTTGGTCTTGTTCGGAACACCGGAACCAGATTTGATGTTGCATGCTTTTTTCAGCAGTACTGCTGCCGGCGGAGTCTTTGTTACGAAGCTGAAGCTTCTGTCTGCGTATACTGTGATAACAACAGGGATGATCAGATCACCTTTATCTGCTGTTCTTGCGTTGAACTCCTTTGTAAACTGAACGATGTTAACACCATGCTGACCAAGTGCCGGACCAACTGGTGGAGCCGGTGTTGCCTTTCCAGCAGGAATCTGTAATTTAATATAACCTGTTACTTTTTTTGCCATCTTAGGCACCTCCTATGTGGTATTGTCGGGGGTTTCCCTCCCACTTGCTTCGGTTTCCGATTGTTCCGAAGCGGTTCTCTGTTACTTACAACATTGCGGCATCGGCCACAGCCGGTGACGCATACCAAAAATATTACATTTTTTTGATTTCTGTGAAACCGATCTCTACCGGAGTCTCACGTCCGAACAGTTCGACATTGATTGTCACGATCTGTTTACTTGGATTAATGGACTGAATAACGCCTACGGTATCTTTCCATACACCTGCGGTGATGGTAACCGTATCGCCTTCTGCGAAATCAATCTCAAGCTCTGCAGGTTTGATTCCGAGCGGTGCCATTTCCTCCTCTGTAAGCGGAACTGGCTTGGATCCAGGTCCAACAAAGCCGGTAACACCTCTGGTATTTCTTACGACATACCAGGTATCATCATTCATGATCATGTTCAGCAGAACATAGCCCGGAAACAGCTTTTTCAGAACCTGCTTCTTGGCACCGTTCTTCACTTCCACAACTTCCTGCATCGGAACTCGAACCTCAAGGATCTGATCCTCCAGGTGACGGTTTTCAATTGTTTTTTCAATGTTGGCCTTTACCTTGTTCTCATACCCTGAATAAGTATGAACTACATACCAGTTTGCATCTGACATATTATCACCCTGTCCTTATTTTACTAAGAAATCAACACCGTACTGTACGATCATATCAATGATGGTGATCAGAACGCCCAGTACTACCGAAACGCTAAGGACTGCTGCCGTCTGCTTGCCGATGGATTTCTGATCCGGCCAGATAATTTTGCGGAACTCAGCTTTCAGACCGTCGAACCAGCTTTTTTTAGGAGCTTTTTCTTTCTTTTCCTTTTCGCTCATATAATCACTTATCCTTTCGCACCCGGCTTATTTGGTTTCCTTGTGATTCGTGTGTTTCTTGCAGAATCTGCAATACTTCTTGGTTTCCATTCTCTCAGGATGAGTTTTCTTATCCTTTGTCATGTTGTAATTACGCTGTTTGCATTCTGTACATGCCAATGTAATTCTTGTGCGCAAAACTTCCACCTCGCTCTCTTTGTTTTTTGCTCACAGCCTTTATGGGCTGATGAATTTTAGGCATAAAAAAAAGACCTACTTCCATTCGCCAAATCAGTTTATCATGACATCGAAAAGAAGTCAAGTCTTTCTTGTGTTTCTGACACTTTTTTTCTTGTGTTTCTGACACTTTTTTTGCCAAATACCTGACATACGGCAAGTATCAGAAAAGAACGGAAAATACTTCCGCATCCCCACAGCCTGACTTCCATTTTTCAAGCACAGCCTGATAAACTTCTGCCTCTGCCGCATGCATCCGGCAGAGATATTCCGGACATCCTTTTTCTTCTCCACATTCGGCAGCGATCATCGCAATGCAGGGATGACAGATTTTTCTGTTTGCACAATGTATACACGCCGGAGAACAGCATACTTTTTCTGTCTGTGCAACCAGTTCTTTCCAGGCTTCTGCAAAAGAACGCTCTTTTAAAGATGTTTTTGCCGAAGCGTACATGCCGCAGTTGACCAGATTGCCCTGCCAGTCCACCCAGAAAGAACAGTGTCCGGCCCGGCAGTGCATGGTCATCACATTTTCATCCGTCATCTTTTTGTCTTCACATCTTTTTTCTTCGTCAGCATTTTCCCGAAACCGTTCCTCGCCTTTTTGGAATCTGTCAAACCGCTCAGCCTGCCGCCAAAACCAATCCCCTTCTCCGGTCAGAAAATCGGTCTTTACTCTGGCAAGTGCGGCCTCTTCCGGGGAGAGGCGTTCATTTTGTCCGACCATTGCTGCGTTTCGGCGGATCGGCGGAAACATATAGGTTGCCGCCTGGATCGGTATCTGACACTCTTTTGCATAAGAAATCATACTCTCCAGATCCTGTACATTCTGCGGTGTAATGCTGGCGTTCAATTTGATCGGTACCCCATACTGTTTCAGCCATCGGACGGCATTTTTCACTTTCAGAAAGGATTCGCCGTTTCCGCAGAGCTTCTGATAAGTCTCTTCACTCGCCCCGTAAAGTGTGATGTTGATCCTGGTCGGTGTGTGCCTGCCAAGCCACCTGGCCATGTTCTGATCGATCCGGGATGCATTGGAATTGATGCTGACCTGCATTCCAAGATCCTGCATTCCGGCAAAGACTTCCTGAAAATCTTCGTACAGAAACGGCTCCCCGCCCGTCAGAAGCGGAAACAGCAAACCACATTTTGCGGCATCTTCTGCAATCTCAAGCCACCTCTTTCCATCCATCAGTCCGCCTGCTTTCTCCACTTCTGCCCTGCTTTTACGGACATAACACATTTTGCAGGCAAAATTACAGATCGGGAGCAGTTCAAATGCCCCAGTCAGTGGGATTCTCTCCGCTCCCGCTTTTGCCCATAAACGCCTGCTGATCGTTCCCTGCATATTTTCTCTTCTCCTTCCTGTTTAAGCATACATTATGTATTTCTTGTGACACTCTTCCGTATACCTTACTTCTGTACTCGCTTCACATTTTGCATGTCTGAATAAATTTCATTTTATCTTTTCCTACAGATATCGTCCATCTTCAGGATTTTTTCCAGGCACGCAACTGCCTGCTCATCCATCGTTGCAGTCAGCTGGTAGACTGGCATTTCTTTCAGCAACAAAAACAGATTCTCTGCCGCCTGGTTTCTGGCATTTTCACTCCACCAGTCGATTACAAGCTGCGGCATCAGCTGTGCCATCGCTTTCCCTGCCCGCAGTCTTTCGATGCTGCTCTTTCCATTCTGCGACTGTTTTACCAGAACGATGCATCCCGCCACATGCACTTCCCCGCTTCGCACCGGCTGTGATCCATCCATCGGATAGCCGTAGCTGTGCCAGTTTCCGTCCTGTTTTCGCAGAAGTGTCCGGTCATTGCAGATGATCCTGGCGTTTCTGAACCTCTCCCAGAGTTTTGCCTGCGTGGTCTTTCCCGCCCCGGATGGTCCGGCAAATAAAATCCCGGTTTTCTGATATGTAATCTGTGCCGCGTGAAAAAACAGTACAAGAAACTGTTGAAGGATGGCCCGCATCGGAAAATAACGCAGGATTTCACCAAGACTTTTCGGTGCAACCGGAAGCAGCCGTTCCTGTATCCTGCACGAAACATGTGAAAAAGTATCGTCGTATTCCACGCAGGAAATTGCTCCCTTTTCTCCCTCCCACACAATACAGTAATTTTTCTCTTCCCTGCGATAGTAAGTCTGGATCAGATCTTCTCCAAGCTTTACCGCAGAACGAAGCGGCGGCTTTACCCACTTCCAGGAAACCGCCGCCAGAATATCTGTCTCTTTCCATTTTTCATCCTGCCCGGATATACCGGATCTTTCCCGGATTATAAATGGAAGGAACACATCTTCGATCTGAATTTCTTTTTCACAGTCCAGACAGATTTTCACGCCGCCAAGGCATAACATGATGTGCATCCCCGGTACCTCACTTTTTCTGTTTCTCTTTGTGTTCAGGATGTCCAGTAACCGCCGCCTGCTGTCGTGTAACAGTCGCACGTATCCTCCGAATAAAACTGTACATTGTGCACACTTCTTGCAGCACTGTATGTCTCAAACGGATCGATGTAATCGCTGCACTGGCTGTATCCGTTCATTTGCGGACCGTTGTGGACGACCGTTTCACAGTTGCTTGCGATCGAAGCATCCAGCTGATAGCGTTCCACTTCTGCTTTTGGAGTTTCATACGTTTTCTTCATATCCATTCCCCTTCCCGTATGTCTGTTTCTTTATGATCGTAAACTCGGCATTTCCGGTTACTTTGATATTGGTTGCGGAAACCAGTCCCTCTTCGGCTTTGATCTCAAATGTAGCTATCGTGCTTCCGTCTTTTTCACTGATATCCGCACATTTTGAAATTTCATAATAACAGTCTGCTGCATTTTTAAGTTCCAGGATCTGTCCGTTAACTGAGACTTTTGCATTTCCGAACGGAGCTTTTACTCCAAGATAAAGTTTGTTCGTATTTGGATCCCAGTCTTTTAAAGAGAAGGTTACGCTCTGATCTTCATCAAGATAAACCTCTTCTTTCGGCCCGTTGCTCTTATATTCGGAAGCTTTTTTGATCTCACCGTTTGAATCGGTAAATACCACAAATGTTTTTCCATCCCACTGGATCTCGCCGTTCTCATCAACCTCCGTATAATCGGAGAGAAGTTTCTGACGCAGTGTAACTGCCGTCATATTTGCTTCACCATCCTGGTTGTAGGCCTGTGCTGCAATATCCGCATGTTCATCCGTCTCATCAAGCGGCTGCATCACACGGATCCCATCCAGCCAGAAATCTGAGCCAAAACGATTTCCCGCCTTTGCAACAGACACTTCTACATTATATGTGCCATATTCGGAAGTATTCCAGGTAAATACCGGAATATTGTATAAAGTGATCTTGTTTTCACTCTGATAAATGGTGTTGCGGTATCCATGATAGATTTCTCTGCCTTTTGCATCTCTGATCACGATCCGCAGATAGCCGCTGTTATTGGATGTCCTTGCAAAGAAAGAAGTTCCCTTTCCGGTAAAGGTGTAAGTAAATTTTGCTGCACCTTTTTCTGTGCTTACATAACAGCTGGAACCGTTGCTGTCTTCGCTGTCACTTAAATAAGCAACATCTGAACCATACGGACTGTCACCGGCATCCCCGACTACGCCCGGTTCCTGGTAATCCTCCTGAGGTGTTCCCTCCTGTTCCCAGCTTCCGTTTGGATATTCTGCCATTCCGAAATCTTCTTCATAATACATGTCGGTCGCCGGAATGATATAAACCTTTGCCTGTGCCTCCTGATCATCTACACCGTTTGTACTCTTTACTTTTGCAGTATAATTTAAAACTTCTACGCCGGTCAGCTGTTTTGTCAGCGTGTAATGGATTTTTCCGTCTTTTACTTCGGCCGTTCCATATTTCAGAGAATTGCTGTCGATTTCAACCAGTTCTTTGCTGCCTCCGACTGCCAGATCATTTACCAGAGGATCAATTTCAACCGGAAGTCCGTAATCCAGAACAATATAGTCGTCATTTGCCTCAAAAGATGCCGTTTCTTTGTGCAGCATTTCATTTTCACAGGTGAACGATACCTGATCTGCTTTGTCTGCTTCACCTTTTGCAGTCACGCTCATACTCGTTCCGGCACTGTTCGAATCCACGACATGGAAACCACCGGCTGCTTCCGCCTGATAACTCCATTTCGGAACGATCCAGCTCGCTCCGTTGTCCGCCTCGGTAATATAATAGGTTTTGCCGTCATCTTCATCCATCGTTCCGATGAATTTCGCAGTCTGACCATTTTTCAGTGCAAACCTTCCGTCCGTTCCGGTCATTCTCGTATCTACATACTGATTGTTGATGTCATAGAGATTGTAAGTTGCATCTGACACTACTTCGCCGTCACGGTAGAGCGTAAAATAAAAATCTCGCTGGCTGATCTGTGCTAAAATACTGTCATCCAGTTTTATTCCTTTACTGTCTGTTGTTTTGACTGTTTTATGCACCGAAACGGTATCTTTCATTGGCAGATTGAATTTGATTTTACAGTTGGAAGCTCCTTCTCCACGTTCCAGATAATAGACGGTCAGCGTATGCTGATCGGTCGCTGCAAATGTTTTTAACGTAGTATCAAAAATACCCGCACCTTCAGAATCCCGGAACACTTTTTTTGAAATCTTTCCGGCTGTTGATCTTCCTCCTTTAATAAACATTCCGCTTGTCTGACCGGAACTGGTCGCGGAAATTTCTGTTTTGTTCTGTGCAAAATTAATCGTTCCGTTGACTGAATCGTGGATGCCGCCGATATCCAGAACAAGTTTTCCGTCAATAAATACCCACACATCATCATCACCGGCAAACTCAAACTTGATATCTTCGTCTGAAGTGCTGGAAATTTTGCCATCTGCCGTCATGGAAAACGGAATCGTTGCGATCATGCCAAAATGATAATCCGGCGTCCTCACACTCGTTCCGCTGTTGAACGGATAAAAGCCCTTTCTGTTATCTGTCTTATTCGTCTGTGCCGTGTCATTCCAGGTCAGATTCGTTTCACTTGCTGCTGTTCCAGAAAAATACGCTGAATCCTGACTTGCATCAAATGTATAATATCCATTTTCATATACAAACGGCAGTCCGACATTCGTGTAAACTTCTTTTGTTTTTGTGTCACCGGAATCAAAAATGCCGCCGTCCGGAACCGTAAAATGAATGTTTCCATTCTGCATGTCAGAACCCACCAGGCCGCTGTAAACATAACCCTTCTGACTGGTCTGCGTGGATGAGATCGTATTATTTGTCGTCAGCAGACCGGTCCAGGTATTCCAGGTGGTATAGCTGCTGCCGGGAGCACCATTCGAAAAATAGATACCCCGAAGAACTCTGCTGTTCGGATTTTCTGCCTTGTCTTCCTGATAAACTGCCTGATTGATCGTCTCCTGATCATAATCATAAAGCGTTACCGGAAAATAACGGATCTCTTTTTGTGATGCCGCCTGCGAAACTGCCTGGGATACCGCTTTTGGCACACTGTCAAAACTTCGAAATGCTGCCTCCGCCTCAGATGGCATGGCGGTGACCGTAACTACGGTTGCCAGCGTTACCGCCAGAATACGTGATACTCTTTTTCTCATAATTTTCCTCCTTTTTCTCAAAACATTTTTATTTCCCATAAAAAAGAGCAGAGATCCGTGCCTCTTTCGCACATTTCTCTGCTCTCGTTTTCACGATCGTTGCTTTATTTTTATATTTCTCACCTGTATTTTATAAAGATGCCATACGGATTGTTCCGCACTTCACACGCTTTTATTCTTACTGTACTGCTTTGAATGCTTCGTCCAGATCCTGGATGATGTCATCAATGTTCTCTGTACCGATGGACAGACGGATTGTGTTTGGTTTGATTCCCTGATCCAGAAGTTCTTCCTCTGTGCACTGGCTGTGTGTAGTGGTTGCCGGATGGATAACCAGAGATTTTACGTCTGCTACGTTTGCCAGCAGGGAGAACAGCTCCAGATTGTCGATGAAATCTTTTGCTTTCTGTGCGTCACCTTTGATCTCAAAGGTAAAGATAGAGCCGCCGCCGTTCGGGAAATATTTTGCATACAGCTCTTTCTGTTTCGGATCATCCGAAACAGACGGATGATGTACTTCTTCTACCTGCGGATGATTCTTCAGGTACTGTACGACTTTCAGTGCGTTCTCTACATGACGCTCTACTCTCAAAGACAGTGTTTCCAGTCCCTGCAGGAAAATGAATGAGTGGAATGGAGAGATGGTTGCACCGGTATCTCTCAGCAGGATTGCACGGATTTTTGTAACAAATGCTGCAGGTCCTACTGCTTTTGTAAAGCTGATGCCATGGTAGCTTGGGTTCGGTTCTGTCAGAGAAGCGAATTTACCGGATGCCTCCCAGTCGAATTTACCGCCATCTACGATAACACCGCCGATGGTTGTTCCATGGCCGCCGATGAATTTTGTTGCAGAATGTACAACGATATCGGCACCGTACTCAATCGGTCTTACCAGGTATGGTGTTGCAAACGTATTGTCAACAACCAGCGGGATTTTATGTGCATGAGCGATCTTTGCGATAGCTTCAATATCTACTACGTCTGAATTCGGGTTGCCCAGAGTTTCGATATAAACAGCTTTTGTATTATCCTGGATAGCTGCTTCTACTGCATCCAGATCAAAGATATCTACAAAGGTTGTTGTGATACCGTACTGTGGCAGTGTGTGCTCCAACAGGTTGAAGGAACCGCCGTAAATATTTTTTGCAGATACGATGTGGTCACCGTTCTGTGCCAGGTTTTCAATGGTATATGAAATAGCTGCTGCTCCGGATGCTACTGCCAGTGCTGCAACACCGCCTTCCAGAGCTGCGATTCTCTTTTCGAATACATCCTCTGTCGGGTTTGTCAGTCTTCCGTAGATGTTACCGGCATCTGCCAGACCAAATCTTGCAGCTGCATGATCGCAGTTACGGAATACATAAGAAGAAGTCTGATAAATCGGAACTGCCCTTGCATCGGTGACCGGGTCTGGAGTTTCCTGACCTACGTGAAGCTGTAATGTTTCAAATTTAAATTTTCTGTTTTCTCTTGTAATTTTTTCGCTCATGTTATTCACCTTTTACTGCCATCTGGCGTGGCATTTTACCTTTCTTTGAATTAGTCTGTAAATAATGCTGTGGAGTAGTAACGATCTCCTGTGTCAGGAAGCAGTGCTACAATGGTTTTTCCTTTGTTTTCCGGACGTTTTGCCAGCTGAATTGCTGCGTAAAGAGCTGCACCTGAGGAAATACCTACCAGTACGCCTTCTTTCTTGGCAATCAGTTTGCCTGTTGCAAATGCATCTTCGTTTTCTACTTTGATGATTTCATCATAAATGTTTGTATCCAGTACTTCCGGTACAAATCCTGCACCGATACCCTGGATTTTATGTGGACCTCCCTTGCCTTCGGAAAGAACCGGGGAAGTTGCCGGCTCTACTGCCACGATCTTGATATCCGGATTCTGCTCTTTCAGATATTCACCGACACCTGTCAGTGTTCCGCCTGTACCAACACCGGCTACGAAGAAATCTACCTTGCCGTCTGTGTCTTTCCAGATTTCCGGACCTGTGGTTGCTCTGTGTGCTGCCGGGTTTGCCGGGTTTACAAACTGTCCCGGAATGTAGCTGTTCTGGATTTCTTTTGCCAGCTCATCTGCTTTTGCGATGGCACCTTTCATACCCTTTGCACCTTCTGTCAGCACCAGTTCTGCACCGTATGCTTTCAGGATGTTTCTTCTTTCAATACTCATCGTATCCGGCATGGTCAGGATGATGCGGTATCCTTTTGCTGCTGCAATGGATGCCAGTCCGATACCGGTATTTCCGGATGTCGGCTCGATGATAACAGAACCTTCTTTCAGAAGTCCTTTGCTCTCAGCGTCTTCGATCATGCTCTTTGCAATACGGTCTTTTACGCTTCCTGCCGGGTTAAAGTACTCAAGTTTTGCCAGGACAGTTGCTGAAAGCTCCTGATCTTTTTCTATGTTTACAACTTCTACCAGTGGTGTATTTCCGATCAATCCTAAAGTTCCTTTATAAATGTTGGACATGTTATTTTCCTCCTTATTTATTCCTACCTTTTCGATATGTTTTATATGATTTACTCGAATTATATGCCAACATCCAGTATTTGTCAACACCTTTTTTCATTTTTTTCAGACTTCCCTTTTTAAATCTCTAGAAATACGATAGGAAATATGATACTATCATTCTAAGGTTGAACGTTCCATTGCTGAAATCACCCGGCAGTGAAGCAATTCACAGGCGTCATGCCGGAGGACAACACTTTCAACACTACTAATATATGAAACGAGGTGAGAAAAAATGAAAATTTCTACAAAAGGAAGATATGCTCTGCGTATGCTTCTGGATCTTGCAGAACATCAGAGCGAGGGTTACATCGCTTTAAAAGACATCGCAGCAAGACAGGATGTTTCCAAAAAATATCTGGAACAGATCATCCCGATCCTGAACAAATCCGGTTTCCTGCTCGCAAGCCGCGGATTTCAGGGCGGATACCGTCTGGCAAAAACACCGGACAAATACACCGTCGGTGATATCTTACGTGCAACGGAGGGAAGTCTGTCACCGGTTGCCTGTCTGGACAATGAGCCGGTACTCTGTCAGAGAGCCGACATGTGCACGACACTTTCCGTATGGAAAGGATTGAAAAAAGTCATTGATGACTATGTAGATGGGATCACTTTGCAGGATCTTCTGGATCAGCAGCGTGAAACTTATGCAAATGATTATGTAATATAACATCCGAATTACAAGGAAAAGATGTAACTGTTCAGTACTTTCACAGTTACGAAAAGATTACCATATTCTTCATCCGTAAAACACGATATCTTTTTAGAAAGAGAGGGTTATTTCATGAAAAAAAATATGTATTCTGTTTTGCTTCATTTTTTTCTGTTTGTATGCCTGGTCATACCTTTGCATACAACCGCAAATGCGGCAAACACCACCGACGATTGTCTTCAGATTCTCACTTCTGATTTTAACAGCAATTCCGCACAAGAATTTATCGGAACACAGCATCTGAATATCACGGATTCACAGTATCAGACAATCCGTACATTTACTTTAGATTTAACAGAAAAATACAGCTCCACAAAAGACAAGATCACTGCCATCTATCAGTGGGCCAGAGACACCAGCCTGAAAGCTTCTGTCGGCGAATCTGCCCCTGCAGATCTGGAAGAAAATGATCCTTATAAAGTATTCAAAGAGAAAACCGGAGTATGTCAGGGAAAAGCCAATCTCTGTAAGACCATGCTCGCCGCCATCGATGTTCCATGTATCATCGCCCACGGCTACTGGGAAACCGAAGGCCATGCATGGGATTTCGTTCTGTGTGACGGCAAATGGGGCATCGTCGATGCATCCATGTGGCAGATCTCGCTGGATGATCCTTCCGACATCTCTTCTCATTATAAAACAGACAGCCTGGAAGCTGTTCTTTATGAAAAGGACGGCTTTGAATTTACTTACTATCTGGGCGGCATTGGTGCTGTCGGCTATACCGGAAATGCGGAGCGTCTGGAAATCCCGAAAAGCTGCAATGATTATCCTGTGATCAGTATCGCCGCAGAAAGCCAGATTTATTATGAACATTCCTTTCAGAATACAGCAGCAAAAGAACTGGTGCTTCCGGCAACGGTAAAATACGGAATCTACTTAAGTGACTATGAGATCCGTTCTTTCTATTCAAAATCTCTGGAATCTATTTCCGTAGATGAAAACAATCCGGTATTTGCGTCCTATGACGGAATACTTTATTCCAAAGATTACTCAAGAATCTACTCTGTCCCGGCAGGTATTTCCGAAGTTACTCTGAAACCGATGGAGATCCTGGAAAAAAATACGCTCACTAATCTTTCGAACCTGCGTATTCTGAAAATCGGAGAAGGTACAAAAGAACTGGAAGAAGATGCCATTGAAAACTGTGAGCACCTGGAAAAAGTTTATATTCCGGACAGTGTGACAACGATCGCATATGAAGAAAGCAATGGCAATGTTTACGAAGCTTTCAACGGATGCCCGAATAACTTTGTCGTATATGCATCTGCCGGAAGTGCGGGAGAAGCTTATGCCAAAAAGAAAGGACTGACCTGCAAAGATCCAAAAGAACTCTTCCCGGCAGATTACAGCAAGATCGATGAACTGCTGAAAACCGTTCCGGATGATTCTGATCTTTACCGGTACACACCGGACAGCGTCAGCCGCTTAAAAGAAGCCATCCAGGCCATCAACCGTGACTGCACTGCCGCACAGCAGAATCTCGTTGACGAAATGGCAAAAAATCTGGAAACTGCAATCAAAAAACTGGAAGTTCGACCGACTGTTCCGGATACCAATGAAACCGAAAAGCCACAGCCGGATACAGAAACACCGGAAACACACGTACCAGATCAGTCCGGCAATACGGAAACGCCAAAACCGGCTGCGAAACCGACCGCACCTGCAAAAGTAACCGGAGTGAAGATTTCTTATAAAAAATCCGGCAAAGCAATCCTTGGCTGGAAAAAAGTAAAAAATGCCTCCGGGTATGAGATTTACCGTTACCAGAATAAAAGATGGGTAAAAGTGAAAAAGGTTGGTAAAAAAACAAGCTTTGTAATAAAGAAACGCTCCCGAAAAACCGTGTACTATCGCGTGAGGGCTTTCCGAAAAAAAGGGAAAAATGTGAGCTATGGAAAATACTCCAGGAAAGTGAAGTGTAAAGCTCTTCAGAAAGCCAAATAAAAAGTTGTGGCGGAGGTTTGTGTAAATGTGAAAATGAACGCCATAGAAATGATTTTATAAAATATATAACGCCATGATGATTCGAAAACAATCTCCTGACACGCTGCGTTT